>CAZVCX010000181.1:0-2690 GCA_964626375.1 uncultured Dehalococcoidales bacterium
CTTCTCTGATTAATGGCAATAGCAGGGCTCAAACCTTCGATATAGTCAACATCGGGTTTATCCATTTGTCCCAAGAATTGGCGAGCATAGGCAGAGAGAGATTCCACATAGCGGCGCTGGCCCTCAGCATAGATGGTATCGAAAGCGAGAGAGCTCTTACCCGAGCCGGAAACTCCAGTAACAACTACCAGCCTGTTCTTGGGCAAATAAATATCTATGTTCTTGAGATTATGCGCACGCGCCCCCTTGACAAATATGGCCTCGGGACCACCACCCGCGTTTACCCCCCACTCACCAGCGACGTGAGAAGAAGCATCACTTCGGGTTTTAGGCTCTCCATCTTCCTGTTTAAATCCGACCTGTGGCATGACGACCACAATTGTAACACCAGCATTCCCTTCTTCAAAAAAGAGGGGATGGCTTCATGCCATCCCCTCTTATAACCTCTACGGTAGATAGTTTAAATAACCCAAAGAGGACACATAACCAGAGTGACAGTAGCAATGAGCTTGGCCACAATGTGTAGTGAAGGTCCTACGGTATCCTTGAGAGGGTCACCAACTGTATCACCGACTACACCAGCCGCATGAGCAAAAGACCCCTTGCCCAGAACTTCACCTTTTTCACCTTTCAACTGCCCATCTTCAATATACTTCTTAGCATTATCCCAGGCTCCCCCGGCATTATTCATGAAGGAAGCCATAAGGATGGAAGCAATAGTTCCCACCATTAAGAAGGCGCCTACTGCCATGGGAGCATCATAATCGGGTATGAACCGGAAGATAACACCGACCGCTATTGGGAGAATTATGGGCAAAAGTCCAGGAGCGATCATTCCCTTCAGTGCTGCTTTGGTGGTAATATCTACTGCCTTACCATAATCGGGTTGAGAGGTCCCTGCCATGATACCGGGATCTGACTTGAGCTGACGGCGCACCTCATCGATTATCTTGCCCGCTGCCTTACCCACAGATAGCAACGACCAGGAACTGAACAGAAAGACCATCATAATAGCCAGAACAGCACCGATAAAGACCTCGGGGCGGACCAGGTTTACAAGGAAAATTGATCCCTCAGTTCCCTGGAAAAGCTGTACCCTGTCAAAGTAGGCCTGGAAAAGAAGAAAGCCTGCCAGCCCTGCCGACACCATAGCATATCCCTTGGTTAGGGCCTTGGTGGTATTCCCGGTGGCATCGAGATGGTCAGTAATTCTTCTTATATCACCGCCTGCATGGGTGAATTCATTGATTCCATTGGCGTTGTCGGTAATAGGACCAAAAGTATCTTCTGCCAAAATGAAAGAACCTGTCATTAACATCCCCATAGTCGCTATGGCAGAACCATATGCTCCGCTGATCCACCAATCAAGTTCCAATCCAGCTTGCGTGCCAAACCAGTAGGATATGAGGAGAGCAAAGCCAATAATAAGAGTAGTAGGCATAACGGTTTCGAATCCCTTCGCCATTCCTGTTACTATCGTGGTAGCCGGGCCCGTCTTGCAGGACTCGGCGATATCTCTCGTCGGTCCGTGGTTGGCTTCAGTATAATACTGTGTAATGTAGACTACGAACACGCTGAAGAGCAGGCCGATAAGCCCTGCTCCCATGAGCCACACCCATCCATCGGTCATAGGCCCGAACATCGACTTGCTGACAAAAACCATACATATGGCTGAAATGGCCAGAGCTACATAATAGCCACGGTTGAGGGCATTCATAGGATTCTCCTTTTCCCCTCTAGTGTGGACGGCAAGAATTCCTATGAGGCTGGCAAAGATACCGAATGCACGAATGACAAGAGGGAACAATACCCACCCCACAGCTACCATCGGAGAGAATCCTAGCTTGATGGATGCAGTATACAGTGCCACACCTATAATCATAGCACCGATATTCTCGGCCGCCGTGGATTCAAACAGGTCTGCACCACGACCGGCGCAGTCTCCAACGTTATCTCCAACTTGGTCAGCAATTACTGCAGCATTGCGAGGATCATCTTCTGGTATACCTGCTTCAACCTTACCAGCAAGATCAGCTCCCATATCAGCAGCTTTGGTGAATATACCCCCTCCAAGCTGAGCGAAGAGAGCAACCATGCTGGCCCCGAAACCAAAACCAACGATGATATGAGGAGCAATTTCGGGATGACTGGCTCCGCCAAAGGCAAAGAACATGGCTGTAACACCAATCAAGCTGAGGGTGATAACGAGAAAACCAGATACCGCTCCTCCACGTAGGGCTACCTTGATAGCTTCATTTAATCCTTTGTGAGAAGCAGCGGCGCAGCGCACATTGGATTTAACTGCTATCAACATTCCCAGAAATCCGGAAGCGGCGGAGCAAAGCGCCCCCACCAGAAAGGCTACTCCCGTTCTCCATCCCAAGCCGAAAGCAGTTAACTGATACATATCCAGCTCTTCAGGACTACTCAACTTGCCAATCAATACTCCAATCAGGACTGCCACCAGTATTGCAGTTATACCTATGGTAGAATACTGACGCCTGAGGAAGGCCCAAGCTCCTTCCGTGATCAAAGCATTGACCGCACGGGCTTCCTTTGACCCCTGGTCTGCTTTCATGATGAACCTTACCAGATACAGGGCAAAGGCAATACCAACAACGCAACCTACCACAACCACCCAGAAAATACCGGGAATCTGCGACATTACGTACCTCCTTTAATTAATTTAT
>CAZVCX010000182.1:0-3627 GCA_964626375.1 uncultured Dehalococcoidales bacterium
GACTCGTTTTGCTGGTTCTGAAAACCACGCTCTGACAGGCACCCGGCGAAATGCTAACTACCTGGCTATCCACCAGAATGCCATCAATATACAGAGATGCAGTATGGGCATCCCTATTGCTACCATGATTGGCTATGTTAACGGAAATTTCAACTTGCTGGTTGGGGACAACTTGCCGAGGAGAAATATGGAGATAGGAAGAGGAAAAATCTGCAGTCTGGGGCAGTGCCCCATAGACTCTATGCACTTCTCTCTTTTCTACCATCAGAGCGGGCCCACCAGGATCAACAATTGTTCCGTTTGCTTTCCCATCAGCATCTCCCAATCCACCATCGGTTAGAACTAAAGTTAACTTATTGTCGCCGTCGTCATCTTCCAGAAACGGAGTCATATCAACCCATCCCTGAATCTCATGCCACTTCCAGTATTGAATTCCTGTAGATATCTCTACAGGCAGCGCCAGGTCCACCGTGACAGTTGCTCCCGGGCTGATTCCTGCAACATTGAAGGAAAACAAACCGTGTGGAAATGTGATTCCATCAGGCATACCAACATCAGGCAAAGCTCCTTCAGCCATGGCCTCCAGATCATCAATATTGCCCAGGCTCGAAGAAAAGGTGGCAACACCTGTACCGGTAGCAGTGCGGACTCTCTCAGGTGGCGACATAATAGTTACATCGCTATCCCCAATAGTAAATACGATCCTGTCTTCATCCAGCACTTCTCCCCGCAAGGTATACGTAGTGCCAGCAGCGACTTCCGGAGCTCGAACCGCATAAGAAAACCTTGCTTCACCGCCTATAAAGGAGAACTTAATCATATCTCCTGTTTGCTCAACTTGTTCTTCTGGCAATGAACTGCTCACATAGATAAACCCTTCCGGCAATATTTCAACTACCTGCCCAAAAGCACCACAGCCCACTGTTTCGATAGCGACATCAAATTCATTCCCCCACGTTACCAGAGAGGGGAGCATCCTCATGCCCGATGGCGCCAGCACCATTACGCCATCATCCTCCACACTCTGAGAAATTCTATCCTCGTCCATAACTCTGCCATAAAAGGCGAAGGTAGTGCTTTCAGCTACTCTCGGTGCCCTGACCGCGTAGGTAAAGTCCGCAGTATCGCTGAGAAAAGAGAATTTAATCACATTGCCTGTCTGCTCAACACCAACATCCCTTGAGGCACAACGAAGATAAGTAAAACCTACAGGCAGAGTCTCTATCACCTGTCCGAAGGCTCCACACCCTCCAGCTTCAATGGCAATTTCGAATTCAGATCCCGATACAACCGACGAAGGGACAATTCTGGTGGCAAAGGGAGATGACGCCAATACGGGTGTAGATATATATGCCGCCACCATGAATATAAATAAGATCGCCGATAAAATTCTCTTTGTATTCTTCATCGCATTCTATCCATATCAACCAAAGTACAGCATTACCACCTGTATCGTCTGGGCCTTGGCAATCAGACCATTAAAATAATCCTGGACAGATTTTATGGCCTCGGACTTGCTGATCACTCCACTATCATCCAGGTCATAATCCCAGGGAACAAAGAAAAGAGATGGTTGAACGCTCCGAGCAACTTGCTCCAAACCATCTACTATGCGCGGCCCCGGGCGCTCGAGCCAGTTGGATTCTACATAGTAGACCCTGCCTCTCTCAAGAGCCGTTATGGTGGCGAGCCGGGGCTCAGTATTTACCCATTCCCATGTTCCGGACGACGTACCACCCATAGCCGTTACTATAATTACTTCGGGATCTCGCGCGATCAAAGATTCGATATCGACTGACTGATATCCTGTAATATCAGCGAAGATATTTGTCCCACCTGCATTAACGATTACATCGTTGATAAAAGTGTTATCGCCAGCAGTCCATATCGGGTTGTGATAGCAAATGTGAAAAACACCGGGCTTTTCTGAAGAAGAAAGCTCAGCGGTTTTAGCGGTCACCGCATCAATTCTCTCCTGCATTTCGGATGTTAGCGCGCTCGCCTGTGCCTCCGCATTGGCTATTCTCCCTACCTGATCGATATCATCTAGTAAATCATCCATATCGGTAGACTGTATAGCAAACACCGTCAATCCATAACTCCGCAGCGTCATAACGACATCCTCGCCATTAATATCAGCCGCCAGTATAAGATCGGGATCAAGAGCAACGACCCTCTCAACATCAACGCTCTCGCCCGATGGTCCTCCTATGCTCTCCTTTTCCAGAGCCGCCGGAGGATAATCACAGAATGACGTCACTCCTACCACTTTGCTACCTAAATCCAGAGCAAAAAGTATCTCCGTATTGGAAGGCGCCAAAGATACAATGCTATTCGGAGCTTCCCCTATAGTAACCTCTGCACCGAAATCATCCGTGACAGTCAAGGGATAGCTGGTAGCCAGAGTGGCCGAGGGATATAACACTGGCAACACTATCACCGAGGCCAGCAATAGACATAATAGAACACCAGATCTCCTGCTAAAGCTCTTCATCCTGTTTTCTACCTCCTTGATAGAAAGTGCTTAATCTCCCTCTGCTCAAAAGTAAAAACCTCTTCAGGGTATACAAGTTTATTTGTGTATAAACAATTTTACTAGATTTCGTTAATTCTAGCAGCTGCTCATTGCCATGTCAAACCCTGTGTAAAAATACACGCGGAAACTTGCTGCCAGTTCGTTAGCCCGCTTTATGCCAGCACCAACCCGCTTCAGCCAGGCAGCCTACTACCATCACAGAAAACGAGCAAAGGTTATGGATCCCGTGAGGTCATCAGAGAGCAAAGATCTCATATCCCGCGTATTTCTGCTACCCGTACATGCTTGCGGGCAATATTCAGGAATTCTTCCAGCCTTTCTTGCGAGTACGGAGTTATCTGTGCATAAGATGGATCGAGTGTGGATCCACCGGCACGAAATTGCTGTAGATAATATCGCTCCGCTCCTTCGATCAGCCTACCAATTTCCTCTATATCATTCCACTCAACCAACCCCGGCACACAGGTAGTCCTGAACTCATATTCAAGAGAGGATTCTCTTATGGTGTGAATGCTGGTCAATATCCTGTTCATATTCAAGTGCCTTCCCGAAGCCTTCTCATATTTTCCCGGCGAAGTCTTTACATCCATGGCAATATAATCAACGACACTCCCATCAATAATAGTTCTCAACAAATCTACATTATAGCCATTGGTATCGAGCTTTGTGAGAAATCCCATCCCTCTTAACTGACCCAGAAATTGCAACAATTCCATGCCTCCAATTAGCGGCTCGCCTCCGGTAATAACAACTCCATCGATAAATCCCTTTCTCCGCTCGAGAGAGGCAAGGGCTGAATCCTTATTAATAAGGGGCAAATCTTTGTAACCTGCCACGAGAGTGTAGTTCTGACAAAATGGACACCTGAAATTACAGCCACCAAGAAAAAGAACAGATGCAATTTTCCCAGGGAAATCTATCAGAGATATCCCCTGAACACCACAAATTCGCATTTCATAGAACCAATGTTAGACTAAAGAAATTTCCCTCTCATACTCCTTCCTTTCGCGAAATTCTTCCCGTTTGCCCTGATTCCACTGCTGAACGGGCCTGAAATATCCTACAATGCGAGAGTAAACCTCCGTTTCTTG
>CAZVCX010000183.1:0-4306 GCA_964626375.1 uncultured Dehalococcoidales bacterium
TGACCTCTTTTTGCCTTCCGATCCAGGTACTCACCAGGTTTTTGGTGGCTCCTAGATGCCTCGTGGCGCTCTGAGCTCTGACGGGATCATCCCAGAAACCGGGCTCAGCGAACTCTCTCTCTATGCGGGCAATTTCTTTTTCCTTTGCAGGTATGTCAAAGATGCACCATGATATCGGAGATGCGACGCAGCAGGGTTTCCAGATTTTCTTTCACTTCTTGCATTTATATTGCTCCTTGTCTCAGAAGATTATATCTAATAACGTGGCTGAAAAGCCAGATTCCCGCCAGCCGCAAGGTGCGCCAGGCGGGTGGGTTCAGGGAGGCGATACTTGTGGCAGCATCTTATTGTCCATGTCAAGGCAGAGGGAAGATCAATTTTGTGGCCGATGGAAATATATACTGGCTTCACACCACTTCTGGTTCTCAAGGCAGCGCCAACGACCTCATTCTGATATACCAATTCGGCAAATGAACCAGCTTTCTCTTCCACGGGGCCATGTTGACCACAGAGGATCGATTTGGCACAGCCTATCGTTGGCGTGTCGAGGAAAAGACCCAGGTGTGAAGCGAGTCCGAGTCGGCGAGGGTGCGCAATTCCCTGACCATCGACGATAATGAGATCAGGAATATGGCGCAGTTTATCACACGCCTCTAGAATTACGGGGCACTCACGGAAAGATAGCAGCCCTGGAATGTAGGGGAACGTTACTTCAGTCTCTACAGTTTCCACCTCGACCAGCTTGAGGGAGGGATAACTCACTACGACAACAGCTCCTCGCGCTCTGCCGTGAGAACCGTGAGAAGATATGTCCACTCCAGCGATAAGCTGCGGGGCAATTCCTGCATTTTCGGATATTACTTCTTTAGATAGCTGCTTTTGTATTTCTCTGGCCCGCGTGTAATTCACCTGCCATTCGTGTAGTTTGTATATTTCCACGATTTAAATTATAGTGAGTTGCAGCGCTGTCAATCAATTTGTAAGAGAAATAGGAGAGATGAGAAGCTACTATCAGAACGTCAACATGAATGCTCTGTGGTTTTTGATAGCCTTAAACTTCTTGATTTTCATAATCACGTTGATTCGGCCAGGGGGAGTGTATGAGTTACTTGGTTTGAGTGGAGCAGGTTTATCTTCTCAGCCCTGGACAATTGTAACCAATATGTTTGTCCATGGCGGCTTTACACATATTCTCTTTAACATGATAAGCCTCTTCTTCCTGGGGAGGTTTGTATTACAGCTGGTTGGTGAGGGTAGATTTCTTGTTCTTTATTTACTTGGAGGTATAGCGGGGAACATACTTTTCCTTTTGCTGGCATCACCCTATGTCATCAGTGTCGGGGCCTCAGGAGCTATTTACGCTCTCTGTGGTACTCTGGTGATGCTGGCCCCCAAGTTGAGAGTCTTTATCATCCCTATTCCTGTTCCCATCCCTCTTTGGGTGGCAGTTATCATTTTCCTGCTGCTTTCTTTCGTCTTCTCGGGGATAGCCTGGCAAGCCCATCTCGGAGGTCTCTTGCTGGGGCTGGGAGCCGGTTTCTACTTCAAGAAGAGGCGCGTTTTCTTTCGTTAAAACTCCCTGCCCTCATATACAAGAAAGCATTCTAGTGCAAGTTGAAAGAGGCCTGTATTCTCAGTATAATGACTTTGCTTGTGGTGAGTGTTGCCCAGAGGCTTAAGGCGCCAGGTTGTGGCCCTGGAGATCGAGGGTTCGAATCCCTCCACTCACCCCAGTTTGATGCTCTGCTCAGTATTCTCAGCATAGAAAGGGAGCGACAAATCGTGCTCTTTACTTTATATTGCACTAATTGGCCTCGTTAAAGTCTGCTTAATGGTAAGCTTGCATTTCCTTTGCCATAGTTCATTAATTGTGATGCCTCTTGCTGCTATGTTCCATAATGCCATACAGGCAGTCTATGCTGTTTTGTGCCCTGCGCTCAGGATTTGAGACATGGCTCACGGTGGATATAATGAGAGTGGGCTATTATATATAATTTGCCTTGTTGTACTTTACTACCTGATCGTAAAAGGTATAACTATGGTGATAATACCCGTTACCAACACTGCCAGCATAAAGAGATTGTACCTGATCTTGTAATCGCCAATAAGTGAAGCGTCGTAATAGCCTTCTACTCCCTGGTCTTTATACATCTTCAATAACCCATCCAGTAGCTTCCTTCTCATCTGTCTGCCGCGTATCAGCCCAATTTCAGCTACGAAATTTACTACCAGGATAAGCACCACAAAAGTAAACATTACAATTGTTGCAGTATTATCGTTACCTGCAGAGGCCATCCCTGAATTGACCCCAAGCGTTATCAGGTTAAGGACAATTGCCGTAAGTACAAAAATGGTATCTGTTCTGGCATTAGTGTTAAGTTCGCTGACAATATGTTCATGAACTCGTTCAATCATATTTCCTCCCTGATTATTAGGTATTCAATCTCTGCCGAAGCGCTTGAAGATAACCACGAATATGGCAATGACTAGCGCTCCTAGTGCGCTCCCTACCCATACCCATATGCTGGTTCCCTTCTCCACCCTGAAGAAGATGCTCATCACCCTGCGCCCAACATCGGAATCGGCGATAACTATCACGGAGTAATCCCCCTTTTCAACGTTCTGTGGAGCAGTGATGCTTATTTCTACTGTCTGGTAGCTGCCCGCACTGAGTACTTCTATTTCCTGTGGATTGAACTCGATCGCCCAGTCTTCGGGAGCATCGGAGGTGAACAGGATATTGGATGTGGGGTCGTCGCTGGTGTTGGCGATCTCCATAAAGACTGTTTCACTTTCTCCTGGTACCAGTTCACTGTTGTAGCGGCCTGTTACGTATCTTATCGTCAGGCTATCTTTAAAATCCTGTGCTAGAGCATGAGCGGGCAACAGTAAGGCGAGCATTACCGCTATGAATAAAGAGAGATAGCAGAGCTTAACATCAAATGTGAATCCAAGTTTTCCCATTTACCGGCGCCTTTTCCGCGTTTATTGAGTTAATTGTAGCCATATTATGATTCTTTGCACAAGTCGGTTGGCGCGTTGATGAGCTGAAATGTTCTCTTCTTTATTCTTCATTCATGGGGAAACCTGGAGGAAACATTGCACTTCGTTGTGGGCATGGCTCTGACTATGCTTGTGTTGTGTATCTGTATAGAGGTTTTGTACAAATGTTGGAAGGGATTTTGTTTAAAATGCCGGTTAAAACAGCGCTATCCTTTCTCAAACCAGATGTATTGAATTTTTGGCTCTTCAGTCCAACCGTACTGCGAGTAATGCTGGTAATTCTTGGCCAGCAATGCTGCTCTATGTGAAGCATGGAACTCGGCAACGCCAAGCCAGGATGGATAAGCTATCTTGAATTCGTCGAGATCATATATTTCCAGGCTGTTTTGATAGCCGCGTCTGATCCATTCCTCCACCATCGCATTCGAGTACTCTTTGAGTGCATCCGTAAATCCTGCCCACATCCTCACTATTGGATGGTGAGCCCAGCCGCCACCGATGGTTATAGCTTTGATAATCTGGTATGCTTCGACTCTCTGCTTGCCCAGCCGCTGGCGGTCCAGAACGCTGGCTGATCTATCAAAATCTGGATATGGCAGGAAAGTCTGCATGTATTAAAGATTATCTTCCTCTCGTTTGAATGGAATATTTTATCCTGGTGGAGCGACAAGGTGACATCACTCATAGGACTCATAATAAATGTTCAATATCAAGTCGTCGCATTCCCAGTGTATATAGTCTTGATCGTTTTCATGATCGGTATCCAATTCGTTAAACTGAAAACGTACCTGGAAGCGGTTGTGGCCAACGGCATTTTGAATAGCTTCGCGCATACCATTGCTATCGTGTGGTGTGATAGCTGCCTCTGAGCAGTACTTCAGCACGGCCCCTGTAGGTGAAGCAGTGAAGAAATCATCGCTGTCCAGCTCTCCATAGCCTTGGGGGTACAATCGCAGGCAGCCAAGGTCATCAAAGGGAGTGCCACCAATGGTATAGTTCGAGAAATCTACTTCAACGCTTGTAATTGTGGCATCAGATGGAATGTCGGATATGTCAAAGCTTGCGAACCCCTGCACCGGTACATTAGTGGAGTAGTCACCAATTGATATGCCCGCGCCAGGAGGCCATACGAATGGGGGATCTCCGAAGAAAATGCTGGAGCTTTCTGAAGAAATTGCTACGAGGCTTTTAGAATGTTCATTAGGAGCAACAACCGTTATTTCCACCTCTTCGGACTCGACTTCTTCGCCACGAATTGCGGTAATGATGTAGGTTGTGTCTGATTCAGGGGATATATTTATGC
>CAZVCX010000184.1:0-5708 GCA_964626375.1 uncultured Dehalococcoidales bacterium
TCGATTTCGAGGAGATATATGATGGTTTTAGAAGATAGGCATTTTAACACCGCTACCAGATAGGGGTCTGGACAATCAGCTAGCAAAGAAATCTCTCAGAGTTACGGACACCAAATGCCATATGAGCAGCACCATGCCATGAGAAAAAACGCTTTTTTATGCCAGAAGAAAAGCCTCCTTCAGAGACCAAACTCCCCTTGCCCAGCGTTAAAACTCCCTCACTACCCTAACTTTTCAATGACGGCGTCAGCCACCTGGCTCGTGCCCACGGGGTTATCGGGCTTCATATCGTAGGTAAGACTCTTGCCTTCAGCAATGACCTGCGCTATAGCTGCCTCTAACCTGTTCGCAGCCTCCAGTTCTTCCAGGTGATGTAGCATCATAACTCCAGAAAGCATCGTTGCCAGAGGGTTTACCTTGTTTTGCCCGGTATACTTAGGAGCACTGCCATGAGTAGGCTCGAAGACTGCTATATCGTCGCCAATATTGGCTCCTGGAGCTACTCCAAGACCTCCTACAAGACCCGCACAGAGATCAGATAACAGATCCCCATAGAAATTAGGCAGTACCAGAACATCGAATTGTTCCGATTTCCTCACCAATTGCATACAAGTAGCGTCAAGTACCATATCTTCAGATTCTATATCGGGGTATTCCCTGGACACTTCATGGAAAGTACGCAAAAAAAGACCATCAGTGAATTTGAGGATATTAGCTTTATGACTTGCAGTAACCTTCTTTCTCCCATTCTTCCTGGCATAATCGAAGGCAAACCTAATAATTCGACTGCTCGCTCCCTCAGAAATTAATTTCAGGCTCACTGCGGAATCTCCCCTTACTTTTTTGCCAGTAGCTTCAAGGACCAGATCAAACAATCGTGCCGTCATGATGTCGCCCTTATCGAATTCAACGCCTGCATAGAGATCTTCAGTATTCTCCCTGACTACAACGATATTCACATCTTTGAAAGGAGTATCGATTCCTGAATACGTCTTGCAGGGACGCAGACAGGCATAGAGATCTAGCTTTTGGCGCAGAGCAACATTGACACTCCTAAACCCGCTACCTATGGGAGTAGTCACCGGGCCCTTGATAGCAACCTTATTCCTCCTAACAGACTCTAACGCTTCATCAGGGAGAGGAGTGCCAAATTCCTCCATGGCATTTTGCCCTATTACGGCGATATCCCACTGAAATTGAACTCCAGTAGCCTCCAGCACTCTCCTCGTTGCCTCTGATACTTCAGGCCCAACGCCATCGCCGGGAATTAGAGTCACTCTGTGCTTCATAGTAGTCCTCCTATTTCAAGGTCGTTTGATTTTTTCTCTCGAGATCCGCACTTCTACTTCGCCGGAACGATGAAGTCTTTGTACTTTTTTATATACGGCAGAAGTCCTCCTTCTTCCAATATAGCAAGCATGAAAGGCGGCACCTTCTGTAAGCTTATTTCATTGTCTCTGGTTAAATTGGTTACCGTGCCCTTATCCAGGTCAATTTCCAATTCATCATTGTCATTTATCTTATCAGTATCGCAGATCAATACTGGTATACCTTGATTTATAGCATTCCTGTAAAAAATCCTTGCCACAGATTTGGTCAAAATAGCACTTATTCCAGACATCTTGATTACAATTGGAGCATGTTCTCTACTGGAGCCCAAGCCAAAATTATTGCCGCCTACGAGGAAATCCCCTTCCCTTACTCTAGAGGCAAAATCAGGAATAGCATCTTCCATAGCGTGTTTAACAAGCTCCGGCAGATTGCTCCTCAAATGAGCATATCTGCCCGGGATGATGTGGTCCGTGGAGACGTTGTCGCCTGCCTTTAAGGCTCTACCCTTTAAAACCTTCACATCATCTCCCTCGGATCGGTTATCTCACCCCTTATAGCCGAAGCAGCAGCAGTAGCAGGGCTAGCTAGATATATGAACGCCTCAGCATTGCCCATCCTGCCTTTGAAGTTGCGATTGGCAGTAGAAAGGCAACTTTCTCCATCACCCAAAACCCCCTGGTGCAATCCCAGGCAAGCAGCACATCCAGGTGGTAAGACAATAGCACCTGCTTCAACGAAGGTGCTTATATAGCCCAGACCGATAGCATCCATGAGAACTTTTCGAGATGCAGGGCATACAAGCAACCTGGTCTCGGGATGAGACTTCTTCCCCTTTAAAATACTCGCAGCTATAGCGATATCTTCCAAACGCCCGTTAGTACAGGTCCCGATGAATACCTGTTGTATCTTTATCCCTTTTGCTTCGCCCACAGGGAAGACATTATCCACTACGTGAGGAAAGGAGACCATAGGTTCAACATACCCCAGATTTATGGAATAGATTCTTTCATAGTTCGCATCAGGATTAGCAAATAAAGGTCTATAGTCACTTCCACGTCCCTGCTCTTCGAGGAATTTTCGCGTAACCTCGTCGCTAGGGAAAAGTCCAACCTTAGCACCTGCCTCCACAGCCATATTGGATATGGACAGACGTTGTGGCATGGTCATATGCCCCAGGGCCTCACCACTAAACTCCAGAGCCTTATAGGTTGCTCCATCAGCTCCCATTTTACCTATGAGGTACAAGATCAGATCCTTACCCGTAACCATTTTAGCAAAAGAGCCTTCCAGGTTTATCAGGAAACTCTCGGGCACGCGAAACCACGTTTTTCCCAGCGCCATCCCTATAGCAACATCAGTCGATCCCATGCCAGTAGCAAACGCACCCAGCGCACCCGCGGTAACAGTGTGCGAATCAGAACCAATGATGATATCCCCCGGTTTAGCAAAGAGTTCAGCTACCAGTTGATGGCATACTCCATCACCCTCTCTGGCAATCATGCAGCCAACTCTCTGTACGAACTGATGCAGCAAAATATGGTCGTTGGAAAGTTCTTTGTTGGGGCTGGGAACAGCATGGTCAAGGAAGAAAACGGTATTTCCTGGCTTCGCTAGCTCAGTGAAGCCACTGTCTTGGAATTGTCTGACCACCAGGGGCCCGGTTGTATCCTGGCAAAATATCAAGTCAAGATCAACGGCGATAATATCGCCCGCCTGCACGCCAGGGGCTTTACTATCCAGAATCTTTTCTGTTAATGTCTTCGCCATCGGATCCTACAAGGGGATATTGCTATGCTTCTTAGCTGGACCAGCAACTTCCTTTGCCTGAAGCATTTCCAGAGCTTTAATTATCTTATAGCGCGTTTCCCGGGGATCAATAACATCATCAAGATAGCCCATCGCCGCCGAGGGATAAGGATTCGCGAATTCCTCCCTGTATTTCCGGATCATCTGCTCCCTTTTTTCTTCTGGATTAGACGCTCCAATGATTTCCTCATGGAAGATAATGTTAACAGCTCCTTCAGGCCCCATCACAGCGATCTCCGCAGAGGGCCAAGCGTAACAAACATCACTCTTTAAGCTCCTGCTGCTCATAGCAATGTAAGCTCCTCCGTAGGCTTTGCGAAGCACAACGCTTATCTTGGGAACGGTCGCTTCCGAATAAGCAAACAGCACCTTTGCACCGTGTCTGATGATACCGCCGAATTCCTGCTGGGTTCCCGGCATATATCCAGGCACATCAACCAGAGTAACCAGGGGAATATTGAAACAATCACAGAACCGGACAAATCTAGCAACTTTGTCCGAGGCATCGATATTGAGAACTCCTGCCAGGTGAAGTGGCTGATTAGCTACGATTCCAATACTACGCCCCCCCATCCGAGCAAATCCCACCACTACGTTGCGGGCAAATCTTTCCTGCACCTCTAAAAAGTCACCTTTGTCCACTATTCTATCTATTACTTTCCGCATTTCATACGCCTTACTGGGATTGGTGGGAACAATAGAGGCCAACTCTTCATCTCTCCGCTGAGGGACATCACCGACATCTATTAACGCAGGCTTTTCCTTCCAGTTCTGGGGGAAGAAGCTGAGCAGCTTGCGCACCAGGTAAAAGCACTCTTTTTCAGTCTCAACCATAAAATGAGCATTGCCGCTCTTAATAGCGTTGACGTGTGCACCTCCCAGCTCATCAGCACTAATTTCTTCCCAGGTTACCTCTTTGACCACACTTGGGCCAGTGATAAAGCTCCTCCCAGATCCTCTAACCATGAAGACAAAATCCGTGAGCGCAGGAGAATATACCGCTCCCCCCGCGCTGGGTCCCAGAATTATCGATATCTGGGGAATTACTCCTGAATACATTGTATTGCGAAGAAACATCTCTCCACAGGCATGAAGGCTCTCGGCCCCTTCCTGTATACGAGCTCCTCCCGAATCAAAAATTCCAATACAGGGGGCACCTACCCTGGCCGCCATATCCATCACCTTGCATATTTTCTCTCCTGACACCCCCGAAAGAGTTCCCCCAAAGACGGTAAAGTCCTGGGAAAAAGCAAAGGCAAGGCGGTTATTGACCTTTCCATAACCAACAACTACGGCATCGCCCAGATAGTGTTCCTTATCCATTCCCAAATTGACGCAGCGATGGACTACAAAAGGATCAATCTCTTCAAATGTCCCGGCATCAAACAAGAGATTTATGCGCTCTCTAGCTGTGAGCTTGCCCTTCGCATGCTGCGCTTCTATGCGCTTGCTGCCTCCACCGAGACTCGCTTGCTCTCTCAGTTCGTTCAACTTTGCCAGTTTCTGCTTCATCTTACAACAGCTTACTATTTTACTGGCTTTCTTTGCTATAATCAACGTTGTGTTCCCTGACAAGCCCATCATGACCACATGTGGAGAGACTCCCCTCTACTGGGGAACAAGAACTTACATCGTTGGAATCATTAATACCTCTCCCGATTCCTTCTCTGGTGACGGCCTGGGAGATATCGATATGGCTCTATCCAGGGCAGAGCTAATGGCAGCAGAGGGAGCAGACATAATTGATGTTGGCGGAGAATCAACGCGCCCAGGTTCCCAACCCATACCTCTTGAGGAAGAGATAAAACGCGTTATTCCCGTTCTAGACAGACTAAATAAAAGAATTCCGTTGCCTTTAAGCATCGACACCTACAAGCTAGAAGTGGCTCAAAGAGCTCTAGATGCCGGTGCCAGCATGATAAACGATATTTGGGGGCTTAAAAGGGATTCACGGCTGGCTGCACTGGCTGCACAAAGAGGCGTGCCAATAATTCTCATGAGCAACCAGCGCGATGTCTCTCCCCTTCACGACATTGTTTTCCCAGACATCATGTCCACGATTATGCAGGACCTGCGAAAATCTGTTGAGAAAGCCCTCTCTATGAACGTACCTTGGGAGAATATCATTATCGATCCTGGTCCAGGCTTTGGCAAAACGCCACAGCAAAATCTAGAGGTATTAAGACGACTGGATGAACTCCAGGAGTTTAAATTACCCTTGCTGCTGGGCACTTCTCGCAAGTCCTATATAGGTCAAGTACTCGGTCTTCCTGAGGGAGATAGATTAGAGGGGACTGCTGCTGCTATTGCCATCGGCATTACAAAAGGAGTCGATATGGTTAGAGTTCATGACGTTAAAGAAATGGCACGGCTCTGCAAAATGGCAGATGCCATAATAAGAAGATAATGAAAGAAGTTCACCTCTCTTTGGGCTCAAATATGGGAAATAGGAAGAGCAATCTCAGGCGTGCCCTTATGATGCTTTCACGAGAAGTAAATCTGAAAAAAGTATCCTCTATCTATGAAACTGAGCCCGTTGGATATAGCGAGCAACCCCTTTTCCTCAACCT
>CAZVCX010000185.1:0-8754 GCA_964626375.1 uncultured Dehalococcoidales bacterium
AAATTGCACCTCGCTGGCTATGTCAGAGATATCTCTAATCTCCAAGCCAAACCGGATATCGGGCTTATCTGTGCCGTAACGCTTCATGGCCTCTTCATAACTAAGGCGAGGAATAGGAGTAGCTATTTCCATCTCTGGCTTAACCTCTCGTACAAGGGCAACGAGTAACTTCTCCATGAGACCAAGTATGTCGTCCTCCTCCACAAAACTCATCTCCAGATCAAGCTGAGTAAACTCTGGCTGCCGATCAGCTCTAAGATCTTCATCTCGGAAACAGCGGGCTATCTGGAAGTATTTTTCTATGCCAGCCACCATGAGTAGCTGCTTTAGCTGTTGCGGCGACTGCGGCAGAGCATAAAACTTTCCCTGGTTAACGCGGCTAGGAACCAGATAATCACGCGCTCCTTCAGGAGTACTCTTGATTAGCAAAGGAGTCTCTACTTGAATAAAACCCTGAGCATCGAGAAAATCAGACATAAACTTGGTTATTCTGTGGCGCAGAATTAGATTATCTTTCATCCTGGGGCGCCTCAAGTATAAATAACGATTTTTGAGATAAAGACTCTCCTCAACTTCTACATCTTCATTAATGTAAAACGGAGGCGTCAAAGACTCGTTGAGAACCACAGCCTTAACTGCCGTAACTTCGATCTCGCCAGTAGATAACTTCAGATTTTCTGTTCCTGCAGGGCGCAAGACAACCTCTCCTGTCACCTGAACTACAAATTCGTTGCGCAGCGAGGTAGCTACATCGTACGCCTCTCGAGAAATCCGCGGGTTGAACACTACCTGGGTTATGCCATCTCTATCTCTGAGATCAATAAAGACCATCCCACCATGATCTCTTCGCCGATGCACCCATCCAGCAAGTGTTACCTTCTCCCCCACGCGCTCCCTTGATAATGCGCCGCAGTTACAATCTTTGAGCAAGCTTCATTTCCTATAGTTAATCCCAGCATTATAGCTTACAGACAACACTTACTCAAATGAGAAGCGGCGCTTCTCAATTATGCAGAAAGCTCATCAGGATAGCGGACAAAAATATGGGGTTGGAATTCGTCTTGTATCTCTTGCATAGCGGATATCATTGCGGGACAACATTCTGCCCTTATCTCTGGCATATCCAGCTCAGTAGTTTCATGCCCACTCACCACAACCATCCTCACCTGGCATTCACCAGGATATCGCTTCATAAGATGCACAACTTGGTGGAGGCATTTGATATCTCTCTCTTCATCATCAGATTGGGTGATCTCTATCACCAGACTGCTCTCTTTCGTAGTTTCAGCCCCTGAGTTTTCCTCATACTCTTTTTCCTCATACTGTTGAGAATTGGGAGGATCATTTTCATCACTCTCTTCAACGCCATTCTGCCCCAGCTGCTGGTAATACTGTACTTCCTGGCAATTCAATTGGGCCGCGCCGTTCCTCGCTCTAACCATGCCCTTGAGAGTAAGAACATTTCCTTCCTCCCACAGCTTCCAGGTGCTGTTATACACCCTGGGCCATACATTAACTCCGATCTCTCCATCCAGGTCTTCCAGATTAGCTACAATGAACATTTGCCCCTCACGCGTATAGGCCTTGCGCACTCCAGTTAACAGACCACTAACAGTCACCACCTTGCCCTCCATATCGGCTCCAATATCACCGCAGCCAGCGATATCAGTACCCGCTATGCCTCGAAAGGACAAATCAATTACCTGTGAAAAATAGACTCCGGATAATTCCTTCTCCCAGGCTAATTTATTCTTAATGGAGACATCATCTTCTCTATCCATGCCTTCCCAGGAAGCCGTGATAGAACCCACGTCACCCAATAAACCAAACATGTCCGTTTGCCCTGCCTCTTTCGATCTCCTGGCATTATGTGCCGTGGATATCATCTTATCCACTGAATCCAGCATAACTTTGCGATTCCCAAGGCCATCAAATGCGCCTACTTTGATTAAACTTTCAAGCACTTTCTTATTGACACCGTGCAGCTGAGCCCGATGGCAGAAATCATCTACCGTCTTAAAAATGCCGCCTTCTTTGCGAGCTTTCACTATTCCTTCAACTGGAGCGCGCCCTACATTTTTAACAGCAGACATGCTAAAGCGAATGCAGGCAACGCCATCTACATCCTCTAAAACGAAATCTACATCACTTTTATTAATATCGGGAGGCAGCACCTTTATTCCCAGCCTGCGGCATTCAGAAACCGCCAGATGGACTTTTTCCATGTTATCATAATAGGTATTGAGAAAAGCGGTCATATATTCAGCAGGATAATTAGCCTTGAGATATGCAGTGCGGTAAGCAATGAGAGCATAGCTTATGCTGTGAGCTTTGTTAAAAGCATAGCCAGCAAACGGCTCAATGAGAGCAAAGACTTCATGGGCAATTTCCGATGGTATATCCTTTTTTCTGGCCCCAGCTATGAAATTGCGCTTCTCTTTTTTCATTACCGCAGCTATCTTCTTGCCCATAGCCTTACGCAGGATGTCCGCCTGCCCCAGGCTATATCCTCCTAAAGCCTGCGCAATAAACAAGACTTGCTCCTGATACACGATGACTCCATACGTCTCTTCCAGAATTTCCCTCAAGGCAGAATGGGAATAATGAATAGGCAGAAGACCCTGCTTGGATTTAATAAAGGTAGGAATTTGCTCCATTGGACCAGGCCGGTAGAGCGCTATCATGGCAGCGACATCACCAAAATTGCTGGGCTTCAATTCCTTAATATAGCGGCGCATTCCACTGCTCTCCAACTGGAAGATACACCTGGTTTCTCCCGAGGCAAGCAGGTTAAAAGTATTGGCATCATCCAGAGGGATATGTTGCAGGTCCAGAGAAATGCCTCTACTATGACCAATAATTTCTATGGCCTTACCCAGAATAGTTAAATTAGATAATCCCAGGAAGTCCATTTTAAGAAGCCCCAACCGTGCAACATTTCCCATGTGATACTGCGTCATAGATAAGTGATTTTCCTGCCTTCCGGCCATTTGCAGAGGCACGTAGTTGATCAAAGGATCTCGGGATATAACAACACCAGCGGCATGGGTACTGGCGTGTCTGACATTTCCCTCCAACTTTCTGGCTGAATCAATCAAATTCCGCACGACTTCATCCTGTGCGTACATATCGTGCAACTCGTTACTTTCCTCCAATGCCCTATCAAGCGTTATCGCTAAATCTGTCGGTATAAGCTTCGCCACCCTATCGCCAATAGCATAGGGTAACCCTAGAGCTCTACCCGTATCCCTCACTGCCGCTCTGGCGCCTAAAGTACCAAAGGTTATTATCTGTGCTACATGATCAACTCCATATTTACGAGTAACGTATGAAAGCACTTCATCGCGGCGGTCATCTTGAAAATCCATATCGATATCTGGCATCTCACGGCGTTCTATATTGAGAAAGCGCTCAAAAACAAGGCGGTACTCCAGCGGATCGATATCCGTAATCCCCAGGCAATAAAGCACTATGCTGGCTGCAGCGCTGCCCCTCACACCAAAATAAATGCCCTGTTCCCGAACGAAAGAAGCTATATCCCACACAACGAGGAAATAATCAGCAAAGTGCGTCTCCTTAATGACTTCCAATTCGTAACTCAAACGCTCTCTGATCTCAGGAGTAACATCTTGATATCGCTTTCCCACGCCTCGCCAGCAAAGCTCTTCCAGGAAGCCCTCGGCTGTCTTGCCCTCTGGCAATTCCACCTGAGGCAGGTGAAGTTCGCTAAAGTCCAATTCCAGCTGGCACATATCAGCAATCAGCCGGGTATTATCCACTGCCTGAGGCAAATCCTCAAACATGGCCTCTACCTCTTCCTGACTCCGCAAATAGAAGAAGTCGCCGACCATTTTAAGCCTCTTCTCATCGTTGACAGTAGAATTTGTCTGTATACACAATAGAAGGTCATGAGCAGAAGCGTCTTCTTTATAGATATAGTGAACATCAAAAGTAGCTACGGGAGGAATACCCAGCTTATCAGATAGTAGAACAAGCTCCCTGCTGAGATGCTCTAGCTCAGGAGTAGGATGCCTCTGGATCTCGATAAAATAATTCTCAAAATTTTCCTTATACCACAAGGCCGCTTCAGCTGCTTCAGCAGGGCGATTTGCCAGAATCAGCTGGGAGGGCTCTCCCTGAGCACATCCGGAAAGAGCTATGAGACCTTCGCTATGAAGTTTGAGAAGTTCCTTATCCACCCGAGGTTTATAGTAAAAACCTTCCATATGGCTCCTGGTAACCAGCTGAATCAAGTTACGATACCCTTGTTCATTCTTAGCGAGCAAGGTAAGATGGGTGAGATTCCTTTTGGAGGGATCACGACTGCGATAATCTCCCGGGGCTACATAGACTTCACAACCGATGATCGGCTTTATCCCCGCCTCTTTAGCTGCCAGATAGAAATCCATTGCACCATACATGACACCATGGTCAGTAATGGCGAGGCTATCCATCTCCAGTTCCTTTGCCCTGGCAATGAGATCGGGAATGTGACACATTCCATCAAGCAAGCTATATTCAGTATGAACGTGAAGATGAACAAAGTTTCGCGACATCACCCAGATTATAGCATGAGCATTTATATACATCCCGCTTTGCAGATGAAGAAGACCATAGAGTAGAATGTAGCAATCATTAAGATTTTTGCCCGGTGGTTATTTATAATCTCCATACCCGCCTTGCTATTCAGCAGCGCTATCTGGGTAGGAGCAAGTAGCACTTTTCTTTACCAATACGGCTTCCATAAATACCATGCAAGCCAAGCCACAGGAATAGATGAAAATCAGCTAAATGAAGTGGCCATAACAATAACCAACTACTTCACCAATAAGATAGAAACACCCCAGATGAAGGTAACCGTTCACGGAGAAGAATTTAATCTATTTCACGATTACGAACTTACCCACCTCGATGATGTAAAGAGTTTGTTCCAGGTTGCACACAGAGCACAGGTAGCCAGCATAGCCTATATTGTCGCTTATGCACTGCTCTTTCTTCTCTGGAGGAGAGAATCATGGAGAGATCTCTCCAGAGGAATAGTTAAGGGGAGCATAGTTACTCTGTGCTTCATATCTATAATAGCTATAATTTCCTTTTTCGGTTTCCAGCAGATTTTCACGACCTTCCATTATCTTGTCTTTGGAGATCCATCGCAATCGCCATGGATGCTCGATCCCAGCAAAGATTACCTCATCATGCTCTTTCCCGAACCTTTCTGGCAAAACAGCGCCCTTCTCGGAGGTATATCAATTGCTATCGGAGCCCTCTTACTGGGAGGCATCGCATGGCTTAGTCTACAAATTCACCCGGGGAGAGACAATAATAATTATAGAACAGCAAAACCAACGACATTCTAAAAATTCATTGCATTAGAGGATACTTTAAGTTAAGATATCTACAATGACAACAGAGAAACAAAAAGCGGTCGATTTGGCCGTTGAGCAAGTGGAAAGGCACTTTGGTAAGGGTTCAATTATGCGTCTGGGACAATCTCCACCAATTTCATCTGAAAATGTTATTTCTACGGGATCGCTAAGTTTGGATATGGCCTTAGGTGTGGGCGGCATACCGCGAGGAAGGATCACTGAGATATTTGGGTCTGAGGCTTCAGGCAAGACAACGCTGGCCCAGCACCTGATCGCCGAAACTCAAAAACTTGGAGGCATCGCTGCCTACATAGACGCTGAGCATGCACTGGATCCCACCTACGCCGCCAAATGTGGAGTTAACCTGGATGATTTGCTCATCTCCCAACCTGATTTTGGCGAGCAGGCGCTGGAGATCACCGAGACGCTGGTAAGAAGTGGAGGAGTAGACATAGTGGTCATTGATAGTGTAGCTGCTCTGGTTCCCAAGGCCGAGATAGAAGGCGATATGGGAGACACGCATGTCGGCCTGCAAGCAAGGTTGATGTCTCAGGCCCTGAGGAAGCTGACATCTGCCATTAGCCGCTCTAAAACAGCCGTGGTCTTCATTAACCAGCTACGAGAGAAAGTGGGCATCATTTTCGGCAATCCAGAGGTAACTCCTGGGGGCAGAGCACTCAAATTTTACAGCTCGGTGCGCATAGACCTTAGAAAGGGCGAAGCCATAAAACAGGGCACAGAGATAATTGGCAACAGAGTAAAGGCCAAGGTGGTCAAAAACAAGATGGCACCACCTTTTCACAATGCTATTTTCGACATCATGTTTGGCCAGGGCATAAGTAAAGAGGGTGACCTGCTCGAACTTGGAGTATCCATGGAAAAGATAAAGAAATCAGGAGCTTTCTTTGCTTACGGTGAAACCAAGTTGGGTCAGGGAAGAGAAAACGCGAAGGAATATCTGAAGAGTCATGCCGAGATCGCAGCACAAATAGAGCAGGAGATACGTTCATCCGCCTCTATGCCCAGTTCTCCTTACCTCGAGACGGAAACACCTGCGGCCGATGATGAGTGAATTCCAACCAAGAATTATCAGATGAAGCTATTCTGCAACGATGTCTTGATAGCGCTTATCGCTATCTCAGCTACCGTGCGCGCAGCGAGTTTGAGCTGAGACAGCACCTACTCAAGCGTGGCTTCTCCAGCGAAACCATCGATAAGACCATAGCCAGTCTCAAGCATCAGGACTTAATTGATGACCTGGCTTTCGCTCAGTTCTGGAGAGATAGCCGCCTTTCATCCAACCCCAAGAGCAAGAGGCTAATGTCGCTGGAGTTGAAAGGCAAGGGTGTATCGCAGAAAGTCATAGAACGCGTCCTCGAAGAAGTAAATGACGAAGAAGTTGCCCTCGCAGCAAGTCGCCGCCGATTGCACCTGTTATCTCACCTGGAATATCCTCAATTCCAGAAGCGTCTGTCAAACTATCTTGCCTATCGAGGCTTCAGCTATGAGACTATAAGGGCAACGGTAAAACTGCTGTGGCAGGAAAACCAGGAGGAAACTTGAGAAAAGCATTGCCTTTCGCTTACAATATAGCTGTTGCTATCACATAAGCAGCGAGCAGTTGGGCCATTAGCTCAGTCGGTTAGAGCACAGTCCTGATAAGACTGGGGTCCGTGGTTCGAGTCCACGATGGCCCACCATTTTATAGAGGAGGCAATCCAAGCAGGCCATTCCTTGGTGAAGCTACCCCAGTATAAGCGCTGTATCATAAAGTAACACATTACGTCTGCTCGTTCATCGCTTTTCCCCAAAAATTCCCAGATAAATTCTTCAACGCATTAAGATAATAATTATCTCTCCTTCCAATTCAAATTCAGCTAATCCTGACAATCACGTACGCTTGCTCCAGGCCAAGCAAGATAATTGTCGATCTTTATGGCAGCATTGTGGGAGTTTACTTAATATAATAGGAACAGCGCCTGTTTGTAAGTGTGCTATACTCTAAGGTTAAAAATCAGCTGGTGGGCTTTGCCCAGGGCATAGCATTTACCCACCGGAATTAAAGCAATGTCCGGAATTACAAAAGAGGAAATTATCAAGGCTCTGCTAAATCACAAAGTGAAGCGCGTGTTCAACGATGGCCTTACGCCTTCAGCCGTGCTCGTTCCTCTATTTCACATAGAAGAACAACATTACCTGCTCTTCACCAGAAGAAGCGAAGGAGTAATTTTCCACAAAGGCGAGATCTGTTTCCCCGGAGGAACCTACAAAGACCAGGACTCAACGCTGCTCCAAACTGCTCTAAGGGAAGCCAGAGAGGAAATAGGGCTGGAAGCCAGAGATGCAGAGATACTGGGAGAACTCGATAACTGCGTAACGCAGAACACGAACTACGTCATCTCTCCCTTCGCCGCCTTTATCCCGTATCCCTATAACTTCGAATTAGATGGCAGGGAGGTACAGCAAATTATCACCATACCCCTGTCATTCTTGGTGGATAAAACCTTCTCCGATCAGAATGACTACCCTGCTAACAAAGATAACACGAAAGACAGTATATCCTACGAATATGCAGGATATACCATATTCGGCGCAACTGCCAGAATCCTGAGGACATTCATCAACATCCTATGCGCTCACAAACAACGATTGCTAGAGAATAGCACCTGTACATAGAGCAGGATAGTAAAATAACAGAGAGTAAATCACTCAGAGTTCCAAGATATCTGCTAAGTTCAGACAATTAGAATTCCGAACGCATCGTGGGAATATCATCATTTAAAGCAGGCAAGAGAAAACCTTCTAAACGAGAAATGGTAATAGGAGGTATTTCCCTCGCGATTACCATTGCTCTATGCATTTTCATAGTGCACCACCGTAGCTATCTGGAGGAAATATCTCACTGGGGATATATTGGCTGCTTCACCATAAACATTCTCGCTAGTGGAACTATAGTCATGCCCGGTTTCGGTGCCCTGCTTACTTTTACCCTCGGCGGGGTACTCAATCCAGCCATAGTAGGTGCAGTAGCTGGAATAGGAGAGACATTGGGAGCACTGGGAGCATACTTCACCGGATACAACGGCAGACATCTATTTCGATCCACCGAAGAGGACTCTTTCTACATGCGCATGGACAGCTTCTTTCGGCGCCACGGGTCCAAGGGAGTTTTCTTTATGGCCGCTATATTCAATCCTATCTTTTATCCCTTTGCTGTAGCCCTTGGCATGTTTCGCTTCAAGCTGATCCAGTTCTTCCTTGCCACGTGGGCAGGAAGAACTGTCAAAAACATGATCTTGGCATATCTGGGATATCTCGGCCTGCATTCCATATTGAAATGGATTGGATTGGATTTCTAATTTGAATAACATCGCACCTCTCTGCTATA
>CAZVCX010000186.1:0-2564 GCA_964626375.1 uncultured Dehalococcoidales bacterium
ACTGCATCAGAGAAGGCGCTAAGGCCATAGACTGGAGCGAAAAGCGCGGCAAGAACAAAGGTGGAAAAGGAACATTGAAGCGAGGAGTGGGCATGGCCACCATGACGCATTGCAGTGGCGCCTGGCCGTTGCTGATAGAACATTCCAACGCTTTCATAAAGTTTAACGAGGACGGCACTGTCGATCTCACGACAAATCCAGGGTCACCCGGTACGCACATCTGGGGCACGCTCTCTCAAATTGCAGCCGAAGTACTCGGGATACCGGTTGAAGATATATACATGGTTACAGGAGAAACGGACAAGACCATGTTCGAGCTCGGCTCTCATGCCAGCAGAACGACTTACGTTTGTGGGAACGCCGTTAAGGAAGCAGCACAGCTAGCCAGGAAACAGCTTCTGGAAAGGGCAGCTAAAATGCTGTCAGAATCGCCGGATGATCTGGACGTAAAAGACAAGCAAATATACGTGAAACCGAACCCCAGGAAAAAGATCTCCGTGGCTGATGTATGTTTCGATGCTATCTATAACTTGAAAGGAGATTCTCTCAATATATCGGGAAAATCATCCTGGTGCTCTCACTACAACTCGATACCAACATCAGCCTATTTCGCCGAGGTGGAAGTGGACACCGAGACCGGACAAGTGAAAATACTGGACTTTATATCGGCGGTGGATTGCGGTACAGCAATAAACCCAATGACTGTGGAAGGTCAGTGTGAAGGTGGCATACAAGAGGGAGTAGGCTATGGTCTTACCGAGGACTACGTTATCAACAAGAACACCGGTGTGGTAGAAAGCGATAACTTCACCACTTACAAGATGCCAGGTACTATGGATATGCCGGAAAAAACCAAAATCATAATCATCGACAAACCCGACCCCAAAGGCCCGTTTGGAGCCAAGGGCGTTGGCGAGCCGGGCCTCGTTGGTGTGGCCCCAGCTATAGGCAACGCTATCCACGATGCTACAGGCATATGGATAAGAGACCTTCCGGCAACACCAGAGAAAATTCTCAAAGCTCTGAAGGAAAAATCATCCCAATAGTGCTTCGAGAGGTATGGGCATATAAGAGACATGGTGAAGGCAAAAATTTAGCTCAGATAGCTAACCGATAAATAATTGCGCGAAGGGCTAGAATGGATTTTCATCTTGATATCTATTTCTGGCCCTTCGTTTTGTTCCTATTGAAGAAACTTGGTTAATTCTATACTCCTTTTCCTTAAAATCAGGGCTTACTGAAAAAATCAAAAATAATTGGCGCGATTGCCTTCTACAAACCAACACAACTTAATCATTTCGATAATCGCAATTGACATGCTCCTGCATTGTGATATTCTATAAGTAAGTTATCTAACAAGCGCATGCGCTTGAGACCCAGTACTAGAACAACGAGCACCAGGGAAGAGGTAAGTTAAAATTCAAGTGGAGGTGAAGTTCCATGACTGGGGTCAAAAACAGAATAGCTGTGCTGAGCACCTGTTTAGCTAGCTATATCCTCGTTGCATCACTGATTATCGTTCCACTGATGGGGTGTGCGCCATCTTCTACCGGAACAGAAAAACCGGGGCCCTTCGAAGTTCTGGTAAGTGAAATAATCACTCCTTACTCCTCATCCGAAAACATATCGGCTTTCATGCCCTCTGGGATGCTGCAAAAAGGTGATGTCGTCAGCTCGGAAAGCGGGCTGGAATATTCCATAGATGCCCCCACATGGTTCATTTTCATAGACGACGAACCAGAGGCGTTCTTCGCTCACCGCTGTAGATATGTCTTCATGGATGCCGAAACTTTGCTCTGGAATGTCGTTGACGAGACATGGCCACCACAGATAAATGGCGCCTCAATGTGGAATGAAGACGCAGTTGACAGGGGACATCTCATAAGCCTCTATTCCCTGATTCAGAGCTCCGTGCCCGTAGACACCAGTGTAGCCACAGCGCCTTCAGGCGATTATGGAGATGCACCGGATGGACAGGATGCCTATCAAGGAATTAAAGGATGCTTTCCGACACAGTATAACACGCAAAACAGCCTCTTCGACCGCTCGGGCGCGC
This sequence comes from uncultured Dehalococcoidales bacterium, assembly GCA_964626375.1. GTDB lineage: Bacteria > Chloroflexota > Dehalococcoidia > GIF9 > AB-539-J10 > M55B177. The sequence continues at coordinate 2,057 of CAZVCX010000186.1, forward strand.
ATGTTCTCAATCCAGGGCAGGAGATGATGGGCGTACATGCAAGCGCTGAGACCGGAGCCCATGATGCCAGCGATCCCGATGGAGTGCCCAACCTGGTGGATTCAGATGCAGACGAAAGGATATTTGTCATCCAGAACGGCAACAGCGCCAGACTGGCCACTACCGTTACCGTCGATCCATCGGCACCCAAAGTAAAACGTTATCTCAACGTTCTCATCGACTTCAACCAGAGTGGAAGCTGGAGTGAGGGTAACTGTGGAAAGGAATGGGCGATAACTAACATGGAGGTGAACGTACAGCCCGGTTCTTCTGAGACGGTGATCACTCCGAGCTTTGCCTGGAGCAACTGCTCTCCTCTCCCCTCACCCGTATGGATGAGAGCACTATTGAGCAGGGAGAAGATAGATGAGTCTACCTTCTCAAGCACAGGGGGATGGGATGGAAGCGGTGAGTTCCAGTATGGCGAAGTAGAAGACCATTTCGTCTTTCTGACAGATAAGCCGCCCGC
>CAZVCX010000187.1:0-4546 GCA_964626375.1 uncultured Dehalococcoidales bacterium
GTTTAGAGATCAAATGGGAAAAACTTGTACTGGCAACCGGATCCAACCCTATCACGCCTAAATGGCTCAAAGGAGCCAATCAAGAAAACGTCTTCACCATCTCCAAGGAGAAAGATTATCTGGATAACCTGCAGCGCTGTCTCCCCAATTTCCAGAAAATAGTAGTTATTGGAGGTGGTTTCATCGGCGTAGAGATAGCTGATGAAATAAACAAACTCGATAAAGAAGTAACTGTTGTCGAGATATTGCCTCATGTATTAGGTCTTGCCTTCGATGAAGAGATAGCCGTTAAAGCACAGGAACTTCTTATCTCCAGAGGAGTAAAAATCAAGACCGGCGCGGGCGTCAAAGAAATCCTAGGAGATGGTAAAGCAAGCGGTGTTTTGCTCAACAACGGAGAGAAAGTTGAAGCTGATGCAGTAGTTTTATCTATGGGCTATTCCCCCAACACCGAGCTAGCTCAAGGGGCGGGCCTCAGCGTCAACAGGCTGGGGGCCATAAGGGTGGACGAATATATGCGAACGCCCGATGACCCCAACATCTTTGCCGTAGGAGACTGCGCCGAGAAGCGACACTTCATTACCAGAAAAGTAAATAACGTCATGTTAGCGTCTACAGGAGGTGCAGAAGCGAGAACTGCGGGCATGAACCTCTATCACATTTCATCGGTAAAAGCCTTTCTAGGCACCATTGCTATCTTCAGCACTGCTTTTGGAGATAGAGGCTTCGGAGCCGCTGGCATAACTGAAAGGGAAGCTTTACGGGAAGGTGTTGATATAATTACCGGGGCCTTCGAAGGCATCGATAGACACCCGGGGACACAACCCGGCACGAATAAACAATTTGTTAAAGTAATCGCTGCCCGCGAGTGTGGCTTGATTCTCGGTGGTGAGGTTGCTGGCGGACCAGGGACAGGTGAATTAATCAATCTCATTGGCCTGGCGATCCAGAACAAAATGAACATCTGCTCTATCCTTACTAGCCAGATAGGAACTCACCCATTGCTTACAGCGCCGCCAACGGCATATCCTTTCATAAAGGCTGCCGAAGTGGCCTCCAGGAAGTTCTGCCATCAGTAACAACTCGAGAGTAGATTACTGCTATCCTTCACATCGAGCTATAGGAAGAGCAGAGTAAGGAGAAGATGAGGAATAGGAGGTGAGACTACAGCCATACATGAAATATGAATTGTAAGGACAACCTCTCCTTATGGGATAAGTCCGAGATACTGGAAGTCATTTTTCCCCTTGTTTATTCAGCCTGTTCTCCTTCCGCAAAAACAGCGGCACCCTTGCCCAATGCCTGCAGGCACTTCATCGAAGTGGAAAAGGGCATCAAAATAAGCCGTGCTTTCTGGGCGCAAAGAAGACAATACCCCTCGTAATTCATTTCCATGGCAATGGAGAAGAAACTGACGACTATGATTGGATTGCTTCTCTCTAAAACAAAAGGGAATTAACTTCTTCGTGGCTGATTACAGAGAATATGGCCTTAGTGATGGGAGGCCAACAATATCCAGCATGATCTGCGATTCGCCACCTATTTTCCAGGGTTTCAAGAAAATCATCGAGGAGAATAGATATCTCCCAGATCTTTTTACCATGGGCCGCTCTCTAGGAAGTATCTCTGCCTTCACTATCAAGAATCCCTCAAGAGACTCATTATCGAGAGTGGCTCAGCAAATAACTTTCACCGACTATGGGGTTTTCTGAATACAATGGAGAGAGAATATATCTTGCAAGTGGAATGTCTCAACAAAGGAAAGATTAAGAGAATTTACATTCCTACATGCATAATTCATGGAGAACGCGAACAGATCTTCCCTGTGCAAGAGGGGGGAAAAGCTCTATGAAAATTCTGGTGCTTCAAGCAAGGAGATAGTCATCATCCAAGGAACTGACCACAACGATCTAATGCCATCTAATGCTACATGGACAGAAGGAATACTTCAATACCATTGAATCATTCATAGATAATAACTCAACGGCACGATAACAAATCCTGCCTCATTTCCACTCTATCCTCTCACCAGTACTTTTCTGACACATACGATATGTTGAGAGCGCAGAGACATACATGACCCTCAGTTACCATATTGGTATAAAGCTCATCTCCAGAAAGTACATTTATTATGTCAATATCACGACGTTACCAAAAGCTTATTACAAATTATTGTCCAGAGGGAATGCTATACATATCAACCAACGTGAAACCATGCTATTTTACTCGCCACGCTGTTTCTGCACACAAATAGCCTTTATTAGAGACATATCGACAATGATCACAACTTGGTAAATACGTTGTATTAATCCCCCACCAGAGGAATAGATTTCAATTCATACATAGGGAACAAACCCATCTAGCTCCTTCAATTGTACTCGGGCAAATTTTGCTTTTGTTTAGGCAGATTATACGCAATTTTATCCAGCAAGCTACTAATTCCCCATCCCTTTGCAGCTGAGACCAAGGCCACATCACCTCCATAACCAAGAAATCTCTCGTCAAGGCAAGAGACATCTGCCAAACTTTGCAGATCCTCTTGACTTCTCAGTGCCAAATCCAGTTTGTTGATCACCGTAATTCTGGCTTTGCTTTGCAGCCCCAGCTCTTCCAGCTGCTTTTCTACCGTGCGGCACTGCGCAGCAGCATTCTTATGCATTACATCAATTACGTGCAGGAGCAAATCAGCATCATCCAATTCTTCCAGCGTAGCGCGGAAAGCTGCCACAATTGATGGTGGTAATTTATGAATGAATCCTACTGTATCGGTAAACAAAATCTTTTGACCACCGGGCAAGAGCATAGAGCGAGTTATCGGATCAAGGGTAGAAAAGAGTTTATCCTCTACGCCAACTTCGGCGTGACTTAAGTAATTAAATAAAGTACTCTTTCCAGCGTTAGTATATCCTACCAGTGACACGACATATAGCCCCGCTTTCTGGCGCCGCTTCCTATAGAGAGTACGCTGCTGCCTTACATGATCTATTTCCCTTTCTATATGTACGATGCGCTTCCGAATCAGGCGACGGTCCGTCTCCAGTTGGGACTCTCCAGGCCCTCTGGTGCCAATGCCCCCACCAAGCTTTTCCAGGTGACTCCACTGCCCCACCAACCGGGGCAACAAATATCTATGCTGAGCCAACTCAACTTGAAGCTGACCCTCACGAGTTCGAGCCTTACGAGCAAAAACATCCAGAATAAGGGCAGTGCGATCAACAACCTTGACCGCCAATACCTCTTCCAAGTTTCTCTGTTGGTGAGGAGACAGCTCATCATCAAAAATGACGGTATCATAACCAATGCGCCTTTTAAGATCAGATAGCTCAGCCAATTTTCCCCTCCCTACATAATATGTAGATGAAGGCGAATCTAGCTTCTGAGATATAATAGCCACCACGCTGGCCCCCGCCGCCCGGGCTAGATGGGATAACTCTTGTAAAGAATCCTCGATAGGCCAATCACTTCTAGCAGCTTTGCATCCTACGCCCACCAGCACCACTTGTTCTGCCTCATTTTCCGTATAGAAGAACCTCTGTTTTATTTATCCTCTCCCTACCAAATTTTCAGATGGGCTTGCCTTTGAAGTTTCTCCACCATAAGAGCAAGCGATCTATTCCTTTCTCCAAACGCTCATCGGGAAGAGTTAAAGAAAAACGAACATAGCCATCACCTTCTTTCCCATAGCCAATACCTGGCGTAACAACTATGTCGGCTTCATCCAGCAATATATCTGCGAAATCCACCGAACTCCATCCCTGCGGAACTCTAACCCAAATGTAAAAGGTTGCCTTTGGGACTTCTGCCTCCAATCCCATCGCATTAAGAGCTCCAATCAATCTATCGCGTCGACGCTGCAGAGTTGTGTTGAAACTGACAATATCGCCTCGTTCACCATCCAGAGCATCAATAGCCGCGCACTGAATCGCCTGGGGTATGCCCGAATCCAAATTGGACTTAACTCTAAACAGTGCATCTATCATGGTGGCATTACCCACTACCATCCCAATTCGCCATCCCGTCATCTGATAGGTTTTCGACAGGGAGTGAAATTCTACTCCAACCTCTTTTGCACCAGGCGCTTGTAAGAAACTTGGAGGATCATAGCCATCAAAGGATATTTCAGTATAGGCAGCATCATGACAAATTGACAGACTATGATGCCGGGCAAAATCAACCGCCTCCTGGAAAAATGTAGAATCAGCAACAGCGCTGGTCGGATTATTAGGATAGTTAAGCCACATTAACCTAGCCCTATTAGCCACGGCCGATGGTATAGCACCGAGATCAGGCAAAAATCCATTCACAGATTTCAAGGGCATATAATAAGGCTCGCCTCCCGCCAACATCGCACTAATAGAATATACCGGATATGCAGGATCAGGTACCAGGGCTATATCTCCAGGGTCGATAAAGCAAAATGCCATATGCCCAACGCCCTCCTTGGATCCAATGAGCGGTAATACTTCTCTATCAGGATCCAGGACAACCCCAAAACGCTTTTCATACCATCGAGCTATAGCCTGCCGTAGTTGTGGCAAGCCAGCAC
>CAZVCX010000188.1:0-3164 GCA_964626375.1 uncultured Dehalococcoidales bacterium
TTAATTCCTCTGTGCCGCACGTGCGCTCGCGATGTATGAGCACCATTCAGCAACGGACACTGAGCACAGATGCAGGCTATTTTGCTATCTCGTGCGGCAGTTACCAGAACATGGCCGCCACTTAGAGAAGTGCCCCAGAGCGCGATTCTCTCCGCATCGATCTCTTTCAGGCTGCGCGCGTATGCTATCGCCGCCGCGTAGTCCTGGAGCTGGCGGGAAATATCTATTCGTTGCCGCGGTTGCCCTTCGCTTGCGCCAAAATGCCTGTAGTTGAATACCAGTACAGCCATGCCTTCTTTCTGAAAACGGACAGCATAGGATTCCAGGGCCATATCCCTGGTACCTCCGAGTCCATGGGCCATGACGATGCATGGCACGGGAAAGGATGTGATTTCCGGCAGGTATAGCCGGGCACTTAGCGAGTTTCCTTCTATATCGAAGCGCATCTCTTCTCTGTTTCCAATAAGAAGAGATGCCGTCTCCTCCTGTGGCGGCTTTTGTGCCAGGCGCTGTTTCTTTACGCTGACGCATGGATAAAGGGCAACTATGAGCGACTCAACGATAAGCGCGACGATAATGACTGCCAGCACGATGCCGGTATATGTAAGTACATCCAATTTAAACTTCAGGGGTGTCTTGTTGCTGAGGAGAGGAAGTCTCCACCAGCTCTTGTTCCTGAGTAATCTGGTTCGTTTCCCGCGGTTTGCGCCAGCGCAACCATAAGGTCACGGCAATTAATACCATTGCCAGAGCGGCAATACAGATTTCAACTTGGACGGCCGTTAACAGCCCCTTTTGCAGAAGGATAATAAAATAATTGATAGCGCCGTGCACCAGCGAGACCAAGAGGTAGAACTGCCATCCTCGCCCTTTTGCGAGGCCATAGCCTGCCAGCGCAGAAATTGCGGTGTGAAAAGCTACAACGAAAAATCTCTCCCAAAACCCCATCAGGGTGAGGAAACCTCCCGTTTCGACCATGCTCCAAACCCAGCCGGATGCGAACATGAGATTGTGAGCCCGTATTGCCTCAAATATACCAAATCCTGCGCCGGATACCGCCCCTGCGATCAATCCAAATTTGGGAGTAAAGTCCCAGTATCTACGCGACCAGTAGAAAGCTACTGGTGCCAGCTTCGCTCCTTCCTGTACCAGCCCGCTAAGAAGAATTTGAGGTATAGCGGCAAGGAGCAGCCACTTCATGAGAGTTACCTGGTCCCAGAAGTGCAACAATGCCTGCCCCGCCAGTCCCTGGAGTGGAATCTGGATGAAAGCTATAGCCGCCCAGGTTAGAAAAGCGCTGACAATTGCAACCGCCCAAAGACCTGGCTTTTTAGCCAGCGGTGGCCAATAGGCAGCCAGCCAGATAGCACCGAAGGCCAGGCCCAGGCCAATGGCGATCAGGATTAAAGTGCCGTCGAGGCCGGGGAAGTTGAAAGCGGATATAAAGAAAGCTACCATCTGTTCCAGCATGCTACACCTCCACAAGCCTCATTAAAAGGCTATCTATCTTCATTTTGTGCATTTCATCTCAGTTTTCCTTCTTGTGATGGAATTTAAAAGCCGCTCTCCATTATTTCAGCTCAACTCTTGTTCAACACGTACGTTTTCAAGCTTGCAAAATCGGAATCGCGGAAAACAAGAGTGCATTGCTCTTTATCGAGAGTGACATCCATGAACCCGTATCCACCGCTCCCACCCCATACGTTCGAAGGTGAAATGTATGTCGCCTCGGGTTCGGGCAACCCTCCGAATGCGCCACAGACAACGTAGAGAACTCCCGAGTTTTCCAGCAGCTCCAGGCGGTGGTTGTGCCCGGAAAACACCAGGTCAACGCCGTATTCATTGAATAGAGGAGTGATTTGCTCTATGGTCTCGTGGTTGTCGTACCAATCCCAACCGTTGGCTTCTACGCCGGAAGAATAATAGAAGCTGTGGCTCATAACTATCTTCCAATCGTCATCGGGCACGCTATCGAGCTCTGCCTGAAGCCACTCTGCCTGCTCGGAAGTAAAACATTCCGTACTCCATTCCACGTCCAGAACGAAGAAATGCACATCACCAATATCCATGCGGTACCACAAGCGCGAGCCCGTCTTTGTATCGGCGCCCTCCGGATAGCAATAGTCCAGGTAACGGCCAAACCCAGAGAAAAGCGTATCATGATTACCGGCCGCAAATCTCACGGGCATCGTCGAGGTCACGCCTGAGAAAGCATCCAGCTCCTGCAGCCACAGCTCTTTTTCGAAGCCGTACTCTACGAGGTCACCCAGAAAGAAAAACATGTCGAACCCACTAGCAGGATCGCTGATCTCTTGCAGCATTTTGGCAGTGAGGTCCTGGCGAGAGGTCTCGGCGCCCATATGAGAGTCACTGCCAATAGCGAAATGTAGAGTGCCATCGGTTGCAGGAGTTTTAAAGGAAGTGAGCGGTCCACTATTAACCCGATAGAAATAGATGCTATCCGGCTGCAGATCGCGCAGCATGAAAACGTGCTGTTTCGACGGCGCGTCCTCATTGAGTGCAATCATGTCGTTTTCCAGGCCCCAGGTCACGGTGTTTCGAGTGGCATCCTCCGTCGTGAATGCCAGCGCGATATCAGGCACTTCGTGGGCTCCTGTACCATCCACCATCAAGAGCCGGGGTGGAGTTTCCCCCATACCTGGAGAAAAGACCCCACCCAGATAAGAAAAACCAGCGGCGGGAATTAATATCCCGGGAATAGCCAGTATAATGGCAACTACCGATAACCAGCGCACTGACAGCGCCTTTCCCCGACTTTTCAGCCACCAGATGGCAAATGCCAGCAATAGCAGGACGAGTGCAAGCACTCCCAAACCTATAAAAAATGAGCGCAAAAAGCCGTTCACCTGGTATAGCCCTACAGTTCCATGCTGGCTGAAAGCCCAGACCAGAAAAGCGATCGTGAGCAAGCCCCCAATTATCGCCAATATGGCAGATATGGATTTCTTCATTCAGTCACTCCTTTTCGTTAAATAGACCAGCTCGGTATCCGGCCATATTATATACGTCCGCCCCACAATAATATATCACCTGATCGACCATTGTCAGGCCATTCGCTGCTATCTCAGGCTGCATCGCTGCCCACCAGAGATTCGGATAAAGAACAATAACTTATCACCCATTCTGCCATCGTTGCTCGCCAG
>CAZVCX010000189.1:0-7687 GCA_964626375.1 uncultured Dehalococcoidales bacterium
TTATTGAAACCTTGTTAGCGAGGATGCCTTTCCCCATCAAGGCCATCCAGGTAGATGGAGGATCCGAGTTTCAAGACGCTTTTGAGAGAGAATGCCAGCTAAGAGGCATCAAGCTTTTTGTCCTGCCACCACGCTCACCCAAACTGAATGGCCATGCATAAAGAGCACAAAGAACACATACAGAGGAGTTCTACGAGGTAACAGATGCCAACTTCAATATACCTGAACTAAATCAAGCTTTGCTCAGACGGGAAAATGTATATAATTATATCCGTCCTCATCAAGTACTGGGTTATCTGACTCCACAGGAATTCCTCGAGATCTATAAACAAAATTCGAAAAAGGAGAATGTGTCACTAATCATATGAACGAGTACATAATCTTGTCTTAGCTTGCTCGACAGTGGTATTCTCTTCATAGCTTAAGCCCTCCTTTTGGGATCCTCAAACCCTGGTTATTTCTCTTGGAGGTATCTTATGCCATAGCTACTTTTACAGGAAATCTGAGGCTTCACCTTTATTTTCATAAATTAACGGATATTTCAGGAATTAACGGAGGTGGAAATGAAAAGAAAGATCGGGAACTCAACTCTGGAGATAGTTGAAGGCGACCTCACTGAAATGGAAACCGATGCCATCGTCAACGCTGCCAACTCGCACCTGCAGCACGGAGGAGGAGTAGCGGGAGCAATAGTAAGAAAGGGAGGCTACGTAATTCAGGAGGAGAGCGGTAAAATTGGGCACGTTCCCACAGGAGAGGCAGCAATTACTACTGCCGGCAGACTCAAGGCACGTTACGTCATCCATACCGTTGGCCCCATCTGGAGAGGAGGCCACGAGAACGAAGAGGAAAAGCTGAAGAATGCTACGCTAAATTCGCTGAAGCTGGCGGACGAAAAAGGGCTGGAGAGTATCGCCTTTCCAGCGATAAGCGCGGGGATATTTGGCTTTCCGGAGGACAGGTGTGCCAGAATTATGCTTTCCAGCGCCATCGAATATCTTAAAGGAGAAACTGCGCTTAAAAGGGTGGTCATCTGCCTGTACGGCAAAAGCATCTTCGCCGTCTTCCAAGAAGAGATGGAAATGCAGTTGCCCGGCTAAAGAGAAATATGCAGCTACAAGAAGCCGTTGACATCTACATGGAGAAGGTGCCCGCGCTCAAGGTGCACTGCCAGCGCTGCCTGAATGTGGAAAGATGGGGCGGCAGCATCGTTCTGATGATAGTAGACGCCGCCTTTGACTCCATCGGCCTGAATTACTTCACAGCCGTGATACCAAAGGTAGATGAATTTCGCAGAGAATTCGTAGAGACGGAGGAAATTAGCAACATTCACGACCTGGCCAACATCAACCCGCACGATGAAAAGGTGGCCGGAATATGGAAGAATAAGCGCTCCTGGGAAGTGGCGAAATCAGTGGCCGCTTATCTGGCTACTCTCAAGGCGGAAAGAGGCCTCGATGACAGGGAAGCCTTCACTTGCTGGGCAAAGACGAGCGAGCTGGACACGTGGCGCGATGACCCCGTGGGGAAGCTAAAAGGAGTTGGCATAAACACCTTCCAGTACCTGAGGATGATGGGCGGAGTGGACACGTTGATGCCCGATAAAATAGTAAAGCGCGTCGTGAGTGAAATGCTGGAACCGGCAGCGATAGAAATACCCGCAGGTGACATCGAATTCGTCAGGCTGGTAGAGCGGATCGCCCGAGATACCGGCTATAAAGCAGTCGAGATCTGCTGGATGACGTGGATGGTACAATCGGAGGCAGGGCTGAGCCGAATGGCAAAATACGCTGACCTGCTGCCGAGAATTTGATCTCGAGAAAAAATCAGTTCACCGCAAAGTGTGCCTCGCGGCCACCTACGGCATGTGTAGAACTCCAGCGCCCTGCATTCTGCCCTGCTTGAGTATCATCAAGGCTTCGTTTGCCTCTTCCAGCTTGAACTCCCGCACCTCGGGCACAATGGGTATTTCAGCGGCCAGAGGTAAAAATTCCTCCGCATCCTTTCTTGTCACATTGGCAACGCTTTTCAGCTCCTTCTCATCCCACAGATGCTCGGCGTAATCCAACTCAGGTATGGGCGTCGTCTTCCGGATGGCGTTCACAGTTACTCTGCCGCCCTTTTCCAGGTTTTTCAACGCTTCCCGCACCGGTTCACCCACCGGAGTGAAATCGATGGCACAGTTTAGCCTGGCAGGAGGAACATCCTGCGTCGCTCCTACCCAATCGGCACCCAGCTTCCGGGCGAGGTTTTGATGAGCCTCCTGGTTGGGGCGGGTGAAAACGAAAACTTTTCCGTGGGGATACTTGTACTTGACAGCCTGGATGATAACATGAGCAGAAGCTCCAAATCCGTACAGCCCCAGCACCTTGCCATCCTCCATCCCCGAGAGCTTCAACGCCCTGTAGCCAACAACTCCCGCACATAGAAGCGGAGCAGCCTGCAAGTCGGTAAACCGTCCAGGAATTGGATAGGCGAAATCTTCGCTTACCGTAGTGTATTGAGCATAGCCTCCGTAAGCATCCTTGCCCGTCCATTTCGCCTCCGGACACAGGTTCTCATTGCCGCTCAGGCAAAAGTTGCACTTACCGCATGCCCAGTTGATCCAGGCAATGCCAACTCTGTCTCCCTTCTTGAATTTTGTTGCTCCTGGCCCCATTCCCTCCACGTAGCCGGCAATTTCATGCCCCAGTATCATGGGAAAGCGAGACGGCGGCACCCTGCCCTCAATTTCATCCAGCTCGGTGTGACAGACGCCGCAGGCAGCAACCCGTACCAGAATTTGTCGCTCACCGGGAACGGGATCGGGTAAATCGACCAGCTCCAGTGGAGCATCTTCAACCGGAGATATTTTTCTCAACACCATCGCTTTCATTTCATTCTCCTATACAACGAAGACTTTCCCATAGAAATTCCGGCGAATATCCTGGTAGTCCGACCGGTAGTGCTTCAAGGCACCGGGCAGATATTCCATTATATCTCCAGCCGTCATACCATCCTCTCCCTTCTCTAGCGCTGCCATATCACCGGAAAGCCCGTGCATAAACACGCCCGTTCTCACCGCATCGTCAATACCCAGCCCCAGGCCAAACATGGCTGCAATTGTTCCCGTCAGCACATCGCCACTGCCGGCGCTCGCCATGCCAGAATTACCACTCAGGTTGATAGCAACGTTTCCATCGGGATCTCCTACCAGCGAATGCGCTCCCTTCAAGACAATGGTGGCGTTGAGGTCGCGTGCCGTGCGCTGCAGCACGCCAATCATGTCTTTCTTTATATCTGCTATCGCCATGCCGGTAATTCGCGACATCTCGCCAAGGTGAGGAGTAAGAATCGTCTCAGCGCGACGCCCCTTAACCGCTTCCAAACTCCCAGAAACAGCGGTAATGCCGTCGCCGTCCAACAACAATGGCTTCTCTCCCTCCCGAGCAAGTGCCTTCACCAGCTCCTGGGTCTCGCCGTCCAGAGAAAGCCCCGGCCCCATAACTACCATGTCCACCTTGCGCGAAAGCTCCAGCAATCCGTCTTTGCAACTTAGAGCCATGCTCCCTGAGAGCGTCTCTTCCTGAGGAACCAAAACAACCTCGCTGCCCTTGCTGGCCAGAAGCGCCGAAATAGACCGTGGGATAGCCAGGCGGGAATATCCTCCACCAGCCTTGAGAAAAGACAGCGCAGCAAAATAAGGTGCGCCAAGATAGCTCGCGGCGCCGGCAATAAAGAGGACCTCTCCAAAATCGCCCTTATGAGCATCCTTTTCTCTGGGTGGAAGCTCCGCCGGCACGCTAATTTCAACCTTCAGTGAATCCGTCTCGTAAAGGAAGGGAGGAAAAGAGATGTGACAGACATACAGCTTCCCACAGTGACCATAGCCGGGATAAAGAAGGTTCCCCGCTTTCGGAAGCCCGAACGACACAGTGCAGTCTGCCTGCACGGCTATGCCCATTACCTCTCCCGTATCACCATTTACTCCCGAGGGAATATCGACGCTGAAGACCATTTTGCCACTCTCATTTACCGCTTCTATGGCCTCTCGATACGTTCCTCCCACTTCCCTGGTAAGGCCCGTGCCGAATATGGCATCTACCACGGCGTCAGACTGAAGGACGGCTTGCCTGATGGAATCAACCGACCTGTCCCGGGAAATTTTCAGCGCTATCTTCAACGCCCTCTCCAGATTGTTCTTTGCCGCTCCCTGCAGTTTACCTTCATCGCCCAGCATAATAACGCTCACATTCCCCCCATTCGAGTGGATTTTGCGAGCAACGACAAGCCCATCCCCCGCGTTATTACCACTTCCGCAGAGAACAACAAACTTCCTACCCTCTACGCCAAACTCATTCAATATAGCGAAGTACACCGATTGTCCGGCATTCTCCATCAGGAGGTCCTGAGAAATGCCAAATTCCTCCACCGCACGCCCATCCATATTGCGCATTCCCTCTACAGTGCTAACTTTCATTTTTTCGCTCCTCCTCTAAAGAAATATCTCAAGGACATATCCTAATCATTCACACGAGCTTTAGCAACTTTCAACTCAGGACTTTCAGCTCAGAAGTGGAACAATCGCCGAACGATATCAAAAAAGCTATAATAGGTAGCGGGCGCTATCATGCGCCGAGAACGAGTTCCCCTGAGAATAAATCGGGGGAAAGAGATGAAAGATAATTCAACAGATGAAGGTAGCTCTCTACACTCTGGGATGCAAACTCAACCAGGCTGAAACAGAATCGCTGGCAGACAGGTTCGGCGAAGCAGGTTACCAGATCGTCGCTCCCAACGAGAAGGCAGATATATACATAGCCAATACCTGCACGGTAACGCACGTAGCCGATCGCAAATCGCGCCACTGGCTGCGAATGGCGAGAAGAAGGAACCCGAATGCCATCGTTGTAGCAACGGGATGCTACGTCCAGAGAGCGCCCCGGGAGCTGGCTCTCCTGGCAGATCTCCTCCTGGACAACGAGGAGAAATCCCGCGTGCTTGAAGCAGTTGAGCAGCTATTGCCACAAAAGCCCCTGCTCTCTCCGCAGCAGAGCCCGAACGGCGCCAGCCCCAACGGCAAATCGCAAAGGGTCCGCAGCATAATAAAAATCCAGGATGGCTGCAACACGCCCTGCTCCTATTGCATCGTTCCCATGGTAAGACCCCATGAATATTCCCTGCCACCTGCAGCGACAATAGAGCAGATCAGAGCAAAAGTAACCGCTGGATACAGGGAAGTCGTCCTCACCGGCACCAAGGTCGGTTGTTACAGCTACGAGGGAATCACGCTCAGCCAACTGGTGCGCCGCATCCTAGAAGAGACGGGAATAGAAAGGCTGCGCCTCTCATCCCTCCAACCCCAGGAAATTTCTCCTGACCTCCTTGACCTCTGGCAGGACAGAAGGCTATGCCGTCATTTCCACCTGGCTTTGCAGAGTGGCAGCGAGCTAGTCCTGCAGCAGATGAAACGGCGCTACACTTTAAATGATTATGTCAAGACAATGGACGCCATTCGGACAGCTCTTCCGCAAGCAGCCATCACCACCGACGTCATGGTCGGCTTTCCGGGAGAGAGCGATGAAGATTTCGAGCAAAGCTATCAATTCTGCCAGCAGGCAGGCTTTGCCAACATTCACGTCTTCCCCTACTCGCGCCGCAAGGGAACTGCAGCGGACTCTATGCCCAACCAGGTGGGAAACCATACAAAGCAATTGCGCACATGGAGAATGCTAAACCTGGCGCGAGAGTGCCAGCAGAGGTTCTACAAGCAATTTGTAGACCGCCCCATGGACATCCTGTGGGAGAAGGAAACTTCACCAGGAAGCAAAACGTACTCCGGCTTCACGGATAACTACATTCGGGTCTTCACCAAAAGCCAGCAGCCTCTGAGCAACCAGATAGCAACAGCCAGGATACTGACTCCTTGCAAACAAGGAGTGCTGGGAGAACTAACCGATGAGAATACAGATTCAGGTAAAGCCGAACTCAAAAATTGAGGAAGTCAATCGGAAAGGGGACGTTCTAATGGTCAGAGTCAAGGAGCCCCCTCGAGAAGGCAAGGCCAATTCGGCGGTCATCAAGCTGCTGGCCAGGCACTTCGGCGTTCCCAGAAGCCAGGTAAGAATTGTCAGCAGCTTCAAGAACAGAAACAAGATAATCGAGATAGACAACGACCAGATCCGTCTAACCGAGAACAGAGATACGCTGCCCGGCTTTTAAAGAAGGATTGGAGAGAAAAGGCCATGGCCGTATAGACCGTAGCCATAACCATTGACAGCTCACCTGCTTTACTTTACACTAATCGGGTTCAATCTTTCCCCTGAGGCAGCCCAACGGCGTTGAGGCGTAAATTTATTCGACTACAGAGGATGAAAATGGAAGAAAAGATCATCTACTTTGCAGAACCAGGCAGCAACAACACCGACGAGGTATTGCGCATCGTCAGGGCCAGAGCGCAGGCTCTCAACATCAAGAAGATCGTAGTGGCTTCTACCACAGGAGAAACAGCAGTCAAAGCCATGAAAGCTCTCCAGGGGTTTAACGTAATTGTAATGAGTCATTACACGGGATGCGTGGAGCCCAATGTCCAAGAATTTCGCGAAGAAAACAAGCGGATAGTGGAAAATAGCGGTGGGACCGTATTCACCACCACGCATGTCTTTGCGGGATTGGGCAGGGCCATGACCAAGAAATTCGGCACTTATCTCTTTGAAGAGATGGTAGCCAATACGCTGCGCGTTTTCGGCCACGGCATGAAAGTAGCCTGCGAGATCGCCATCATGGCGGCTGATGCCGGCCTGGTACGCACTGATGAGGACATCATCACCGTGGGCGGCAGCTCCAGCGGCGCGGACACCGCGCTCTTGCTGCAGCCAGTAAACTCACCCGACTTCTTCGACCTTCGCGTAAAAGAGATACTCTGCAAGCCACGGTTCTGATCAGGACATCATCGCCTGATATCGAAAGAATAACTTGCCGGCATGTTGCGGAATTGAAGAAATAAACAGTAATTAGTTTCGGAAGTATGTTGGGAAAGGAGGCGCATACGATGCAATTTCCAGAGATACCAAAACCGGCCCCCACACTACAGCCAGCTATGCTCCAGGCTGAACCAGAGCCACTGGAGATAGACCTCAAGAAAACAGCGGCAATGGTCATAGACATGCAGAACTACTCCGTCAGCAAAGGAGGTATGCTCGATCTCATGGGCATTGACGTATCGAGAGCTACCACCATAATCGAGCCAATTAACCGGATAAATAGTGTGGCTCGAACTCGGGGCTGTAAAGTTATACATATAGTAACTACTCATCCCCTCGACATGTCCGATAGCGGTGGAGCAGACACAGCGATGTGGTACAAAGATTCAGCTATTACACTCAGGAAGCAACATCCTGAATGGCTGGACAAACTATCCTATCGTGATACATGGGGCGCCAGAATTGTCGATGACCTGAAAGTTGAGGAAGGCGATGTAATCTTTGAGAAGACGAGGTACAGCGCTTTCTTCCAGACGAACCTGGATACCATATTGAAGACATACGGCATCAAATATCTAATAATTACTGGCACCGCTACAAATATTTGCGTGGAGGCCTCAATCAGAGATGCTTACTATCTGGGGTATTTCCCTATCCTCGTCTCCGACGCAACTGAGCCGGGCGGGCCACCATTCGTCCAGGATGCCACTATCTTCAACATCAAA
>CAZVCX010000190.1:0-4728 GCA_964626375.1 uncultured Dehalococcoidales bacterium
ATTGGGGACAAAGATTTCGCTCCCTCAAATCGGTAGTTCTACCCATACTACTGGTCATTGGCGTTCTTGGCAGCATTTTTGCAGGGATAGCCACTCCGACCGAATCTGCAGCGATAGGAGCTCTGGGCAGCATTGTATGTAGTGCCATATATGGCAAGCTTAGCTGGAAAATTGTCCGAGAGGCATGCCATACAACACTAATTTTCACCTCCATGGTTGTTTGGATCATGATTGGAGCTTCTTGCTTCAGCTCATTGTACATAGGGATAGGAGCTACATCATTGGTACAAGAGCTAATAACAGCAGTACCAGGAGGCCCTTGGGGTGCGCTTATAGTAATGCAGTTAAGCTTTTTCGTTATGGGCATGTTCTTGGACGATATACCAATAATCATGATCACCGCTCCATTGTATATACCTATAGCAAACGCTCTGGGCTTCGATCCAATTTGGTATGCCATACTATTCCTAGTGAATATGCAAATGGCTTATCTTACACCGCCATTCGGCGTTGTTCTATTCTATGTTAAGTCAGTCCTTCCGCAAGGATTGACTATTGTTGATGTCTACCGTTCTATTTGGCCTTTCGTTATAATCCAAGCAATTGGCCTAGTCATAATCATGCTATTCCCACAAATAGTCCTTTGGCTTCCCAATTTGCTCATCAATTAAGAGAAAGGCCAAAACATTGAACAAAATACATTGAGATTCCCCGCTGAATTGTCAATCAAAAATATGAAGTAATCCTCAGAAAATACCGTATTTCAGGGATAGTCCTAAGCCATCACCAGCAATATAATAAATATGGTTACTCGAAGAGGGGTGTATTTTGTGTTATTCACCCTTTCACTACACTTGAAGGAGGGGGAGCCTATGTCATAGAAAGTACATTGGACACAGGAGAACCAGATTTGCAGGAAGAGTATCTTGCAAAAGAATTATCTTCGATGTTGATACACGTTCATAAAGGAATAAATAGAGGCAAAAGGAGTTCATTAGCGATGAGTACTAAAGACAAGGAAATGATGAATTGGGACGCAGATCACCTGATGCACTGGGTTATGCCAGTAGGAATGAATGCTGGCGTGATGATTGACAGAGCACAGGGCGTTTCTTTCTATGACACCACGGGAAAGGAGTACCTCGACGGCGCTTCACAGCTGGTATGCGTAAGCCTGGGATACAAATACAATGAGGAAATCGCCGCTGCCGCCGCCGAGCAGCTCAAGAAATTACCCTTCTTCATGAACTTCTGGGGATTCACCACTCCCACATCCATAGAGTGCGGCCAGAGGCTATCAAAGATACTACCTCAGGGAATAGACCATTTCTGTTTTACCAACGGCGGTTCGGAAAGTACGGAGCTTGCCTTCCAGTTCGCCCGGGCATACTGGAAAAACAAGGGAACAAACAAGCACAAGATAATAAGCCTGTACAATTCTTATCACGGAGTCATGTACGGCTCGATAACCGCCACCGGTCTTTCCAAGGGGCTGTTCTCTTCCGCTTTTACTCCACTCGTCCCGGGATTTATCAAAGCTCCGTCATATTACTGCCATCGCTGCATGCTTGGACTCAAATACCCCGAATGTGGAGTGGAATGCGCTAAACAAGTAGAAAAAATTATCCAGCTGGAAGGACCACATACCATAGCTGCTCTGATCGCTGAACCAGTTCACGGTACGGCCGGTCACATTCCACCTCCTCCAGAATACTGGCCCATGGTGAGAGATATCTGTACTCGAAATAACGTATTGCTGATCGCTGATGAAGTAATGACCGGCTTCGGCCGAACTGGCAAGGCCTTTGGCGTGGATAATTGGGGAGTCAAACCAGATATGATGACCCTGGCCAAGGGAATTAGCAGCACCTATGTTCCATTCGGAGCAGTGGCCATGAACGAAATGGTCTACGATGGACTCAAAAACTCCGTTTTCGCCGGTGCCACGTTCAGCGCCAATCCTCTCTCCGCTGCCATCTCCAACAAAGTCCTGGAAATATACGAGCGAGACAAAATCTTCGAGAACGCAGCGAAAATGGGCGATTATGCCATGGAGCGCATCAAGAAACAATTCCTGCCGCTGCCACATGTTGGCGAGGTCAGCGGTATCGGATTGATGATTGGAATAGAAATAGTTGAAAACAAGGAGACGGGCAAAGGTTTCGATCCCGCTTCAAACATGATGCACATAATTCAGGACAAAGCACTGGAGAAAGGTCTCTTTGTACGAGTTTCCGATGAGAGTTGGTCTTCAGCCAACCGAATTTCCTTCTGCCCGCCGCTGACAGTTACCAGAGAGGAAATCGACAGAATGCTGGATATACTATATCCCATAGTAGCCGAGATAAAGTAATTCCACCACGAAGTAATAAACAAAAAGAGGAAGGAAACAAGATTAGGTATGATCCCTCAATCAAAGTGAAAAGAGGAGGAAGATTAAATGCCAAACAGACCAAATGAGCTAAAGGCTCATGATTTACAGGGAAAAGAGCTGCTAAAGCCTAAAGTTGGCATGCTGGTTATGCTATTTATGGCCGTGGGCATAATAGCAGGCCCGTGGATGCCGCAGATGCCTTTCTGGTTCTCCCTGTCAGGTCCATCGATAATGCTGGCTTTTCTGGCAATCGCATTGCTATCCGTCCCCATTATATTTACCTATGGTGAGCTGGTGGCCATGCTCCCGTTCTCCGGAGGCGAAGCGCAATATGCCCGCAATGCTTTCGGGCGCAACGTTGGATGGCTAACGGGCTGGTTCCTGATTATGCTCTATCTGATGGCAACAGCTTTCATGGGGCCCGCCACCGCCAGAATGGTACAGGTAACGGGCGGTTTATTCTCTCTATCAGATTCAGCCATCGGGCTAATGGGCATAGGGCTGATAGCACTAATTGCTCTGTTGAACACCTTCTCCATCGCCATATCAGCCAGAGTTCAATTTGTCATGGTAGCCATTCTTCTGATCGTCGGATGGGGAACTCCTGCATGGTTCGTAACCACAGAACAGTGGACGATGACCAACTTATCTCCTTTCTTTGCCACGGGAATGGGAGGATGGTTCATCGCTGTCGGTATCCTGGTAACCATGGTTTTGGGTTTCGACTGTATTCCTCAAATGGCAGAGGAGGCCAACTACCCCAGGCGTAAAATGGTGAAGACCATGCTACTGGCAGTAATAATATCAGAGGTCATGTACGCCTTCATCTGCTTTGGAAACGCAGGCATGATGCCAAGCTCATGGATATCAGAGCAGCTGGTAGTAAGCCCCGAAATTGCCCGGCCTCTGGCGGGCAACGGCGTCGCCACCATTATGAACCTCGCTGGGCTGGCCGCTTGTCTCACCTCCCTCAACGGCTTCATGATAGCCGGCTCGAGAGTGATGGTTGCCATGTCAAGGGCACGAATATTGCCTCCCTTCCTGGCCCATGTAAACAAGTGGGGCGTCCCCGACCGCGCAATATGGTTTACATTTGTAATTTGTGCACTATTAGTAGGCATCGCCGGCGAGGGATGGCTTGAAACGCTATTCATCTCTTCAGCGTTCATGGGGGCTCTGGTATACCTTCTGGCATCGGCATCAGCGGGTAAGCTGCGCAAGAGTCACCCCGAATGGCCCCGCCCCTATAAAATGCCATGGGGCATAGGAATGAGCGTACTGGCAGTAATTATCTCCATTTTCATCGCTTCCCAGGTGGCTCTGGGCATGCCACCGATGAGCTGGCTTATCTTCGTGATCATGATAGCGATAGGAGCGATAATATATGGATACATGAGATACAAGGCCAAGAAAGATCCTTCATATGAAGAGATCGTACTGACGCCTGACGATATATCTGCAGACACCCAATAGCTGTGTCAGTGAGAGCTCCTGAGGGGAGGACGCAGATTCTCCCTTCAGGAGATGCCGGTTGGCTGATATACGTGATGGCCAAGAATGGCAAGATAGTTTTTGCCAAGTAGCTACACAAATGCAATAACAATAACCCAACTAAAGGAGGTATTTAAAAATGAGTTTGAGCAAGAAGGAATCTGAACTAAAAGAGAGCATGGGAGAGCCCGGGAGATTAATAATAGGAACGATAGTAAGCGTAAAAGGAACGTGCTGGAGAGGGCAGAAAGAGGGAGATACATTCATGCTCTCGGACACGCGAACTAGCGGCCTTTGTCCACATTTGCTGCACGTCATCTACCCTTACCTGATGAGCATGACGTTCGGGGGAAGCTTCCCCGATGATGCCGCCAATCACTGGCCGGGAGACCGCCCCGAATTTATCTGCCCGGATGCCTACAATCAGGTTAGAATACAGCTAAGGCCAGAAGGGACGCCCGAGGGAAGGCATGAACTTTACCTCCATGAGGAGCGATATAGAGAAAGGGGCAAGCTTACAGCCGACGCTGAAGACATCGCCGCCCATAAGAAAGGATAGTTATCCGAATTAACCATGAGGGAAAATGACTTTTTCGCGCTGAGGAGTTAGCACACCTGCATTATTAGGAGGAGGTATAAGGAAATGGATAATCAGGGTGACAAACAAAATTTGCTAAAACCCAAAATAGGAATATTGTTCATGCTGGCCATGGCGGCGGGAGCTATCATTGGGCCATGGATGGTCCAGATGCCATGGTGGTTCTCTCTTACAGGGCCATCAATTTCGCTAGCTTTCGTCGCTGTAGCTCTGATAATGACCCCCATTATATTTTGCTATGGCGAGCTGGTCCCCATGCTCCCGT
>CAZVCX010000191.1:0-3171 GCA_964626375.1 uncultured Dehalococcoidales bacterium
GATGAATTGAATCTGAGGTTGAAGAGAGCGGTGTTCGGTGATTCTTAATTATTAGAGGTGAAAAGATGAAAGTAACTGCGGAAAGAATGGAAAACTGCCAGGTGAGTCTCACTGTGGAAGTTGAACCCGATGAGCTGGAGGGATCTCTGGAGTCGGCCTATCGACGTCTGGTGGGCAAGGTCTCCATCCCCGGATTTCGTAAGGGGAAAGCGCCAAGACCGGTTCTGGAACAGCACGTGGGAAAGGGAACTCTGCTGGAAGAGGCGCTGGAGCGCCTGATTCCACAACTCTATTCGCAGGCCGTTGAGCAGGAAAAAATAGAACCCATAGATGAGCCACGTATAGATATTGAGCATACAGACCCTGTAGTTTTCAAGGCAGTTGTTCCTCTGAGGCCTGAAGTTGAGCTGGGTGACTATCGCAGCATAAAAGTGGACCCTGCTCCTGTGGAAGTTGGTGATAAGGAAGTTGAGGAGGCTCTGGAGAGGGTACGTGAGGGCCAGGCAGTGTGGAATCCTGTGGACCGCCCTGTTGCCCTTGGGGATTTGATCACCGCAGATTTTGAGGCTATCATCGATGACAGGCCTCTTTTGGATCACAAGGATATGGTATATGAAGTGCGAGGGGACTCGAAATGGCCACTTCCTGGAGTGGCACAGGGCTTGGTGGGGGCAGTGAAAGGAGAAGCGTGGGCCTTTGATGTGGAAATTCCTGCTGATTATGGATTGGATGAGTTTGTTGGAAAGAAATGCTCTTTCAAAGTTACTCCTAAAGAGATAAAGGAAAAGGAGCTGCCTGAAGTCAACGATGAATTTGCGCATGTTCTCGATTGCGATAATCTCGTTGCCATGAAGGAGAAAGTGGCTGCTGATTTGAAAGAGATGGCTGAAGCGAGATTGAATCAGGAATTGAAGCAAAAAGCTCTTGATGCCATGGTAGAGCTGAGCAAGGTAAACTATCCACCTGTGGTGGAGGACAAGGAAATAGGGAATCTCATCAGAGAAGAGATGCAACGGATGGGATTCAATAATGCGAATGATTATTTTGAGAGAGTTGGCAAGAAGCGGGAGGAATACGTGGAGCAACTGCGTCCTGTTGCCAGAGAGCGCATTAATCATACTCTCATTCTGGATAAGCTCGCTGAGGCGGAGAAAATTGAAGTCGCTGTGGATGAGTTAGAGGAACGGATGGAAGAAATCGTTAAAAGATCTGAAGATAAAGAGAAAGCGAGGCAGTTGGTTGCCCTGCCGCAGATCAAAGAAGGAGTAGAACAATCATTGCGGACTCAGAAGACGCTTGATATGCTGGTTGATATAGCTACTGGCAAGATTGAGGAAAGGGTGGAGCAAGAACAGGAGAAAGATGTAGAAGAAATTGCTAAGGAGGTAGAACCGGAATGACAGTACCGATGTCACAAATAGTAATCCCCACTATAACGGAAACTAGTGCTCGGGGAGAGCGCGCTCTGGACATATATTCACTTTTACTCAAAGAGAGGATCATATTCCTTGGATCTCCCATCGATGATCAGGTAGCCAACCTTATCATTGCACAGCTACTATATCTGGAGAGGGAAGCTTCTGATAAAGATATAAATCTCTATGTGCACTGCCCTGGCGGCGTTATCAGCGCTGGTCTGGCTATATATGACACCATGCAGCTAATTCGCTGCGATGTATCTACTATTTGCGTGGGGCTAGCTGCCAGCATGGGCACGGTGCTCCTCTCTGCTGGAACTAAGGGCAAGCGTTACGCTCTACCTAACGCCACCGTTCACCTGCACCAGGCACTCGGAGGAGTTCAGGGGCAGGCAGCGGACATTGAAATTGCGGCCAAGGAAATCATGAGAATGCAAGAGAAGATCCGCGATATCCTGGCCAAGCATACGGGGCAAACTGTGGAGAAAATTGCCCATGACTCCGACAGGGACTTCTATCTTGACCCTCAGCAGGCCGTGGAGTACGGGCTCGTCGACAAGGTCTTAAGCAAAACGGAAGAGAAATAAAGCTTTTGCTGGCGTAAAGCAAAGCATGCCGGTTGATCTTTGCGCTGTATGCGCGAGGATCGGGGGAGGGATCTGGAAGTGAACGCATTGATGGAGGCTGGTTATGGCGGTGCCGTATTGGTTGTTCAGCGTTTCGGGGGTTTGGGCGTTGGTGGGCTCATTGTCGTTATCGTTGTCGCTGTTCTTCTTATTGTAGTTGTTGCGTGGCTTATCAATGGTACCAGCAAACATGATTGAAGAACTATCATGCCAGCATATTCTGCTTTCCAGTTGTAATATGCCGTTTTTCAGGGTAAGTTCACAGCCAGCAACCATGAGTACTGCAACGAAATATCGCAACTTAGGATCTTAAATATTTGTCACGTTGCTGTTGGTGTAGCGTTATCTGACTAGGTAATCCGTCTTCGCCTGCGACGGAGGAAATACAATAGTGCCCATACAAATAGGCCCGAGGCAATAGCTATGCCAGCGATAAGCGGATAGTTAGTCCATCGTTTTACGGTGAACTCTGCGGTCAGGTTATCTATTTGCGCGGTATATGTACCTGGCTTAAGATTAGAAACGTTGAAGACAACTTCTTGGCTCTGGCCCCGGGCCAGAGTGATATCCCTGGTTGATTCGGTCTCTCCATTTATTTTGAGTACAACGCGATATTCACCGCTCTGTTCTCCGTTATTAGCAATATTAGCACTTATCTCAACCGGCTCTCCTTCCTTAATAGCAAAGGTATCGCCTGCACTGTTATTGATCTTTAAACTGCTTGCCACGAAGTATGCCGGCGAATGTTCAGAAGCAGAGGGAACTCCTGGCTCCAGAGGTCCTGATTGCCTGGTTTCAGCAACGATGGCGAAGGTTGAGAACTGGTTTATCAATGCGGTTACTTCGCCAAACACCGACGTGATGTCAGGATCGGGGGGCAAAGGCTCCCATGCACTGGTGCCTGTGTTGTAACGGGCTATAAATACCGAGAAGACATCATCGGGTAGCTCAGCAGGGTTATATTTTAGTATTAGCGTGACGGGTTTGCCGAAGGTAACGTGAGAGCATGTGTTAATTCCCCTGTATCCGATAAAGTTGTAAGCGGCGATTATTCCAGCCCCCTGCGGAGCATCTGGGAAATCATCGGTACTGGTAATCTTTATCAATGAAGGAGTACTGCCACATCC
>CAZVCX010000192.1:0-2655 GCA_964626375.1 uncultured Dehalococcoidales bacterium
TAAAGAGGAAATACTCCCGTCTCTACTGCTAAACGCCCCATTCTAACTCCCAAATCAGAAGGCGTTCTCCAACCTGTAGGGCATACAGAAAGAATATGAATATATGAAGCCCCCTTTATCTTTTTTGCCTTCTCCACCTTGGCCATAAGGTCAAAGGGATAACTGGGAGAAGCAGTAGCGACATAAGGAACGTTGTGCGCAACTGCAATAGCCGGCATATCCTTTTTCCATGTGCTCTGCCCCATGCTTACCTTTCCGACCGGCTGCGTGGTGGTAGCAGCGCCAAAGGGGGTGGAACTGGAGCGCTGAATCCCTGTATTCATATAGGCTTCGTTATCAAAACAAAAGTATATAAAGTCGTGACCTCTCTCCAAAGCACCAGATAAAGATTGGAGCCCAATATCACTGGTTCCCCCATCCCCTGCCATGGCTACCACCTTCGTCCCGGGAGAGACTTTTCCTTTACGAATCAGCGATTCTCTACCAGCTACTACTCCCGAAGCCACAGCTGCCGCATTTTCAAACAAGGTATGAATCCAGGGAACCTCCCACGACGTATAAGGGAGCTGTGAGGAAATAATTTCCATACATCCCGTGGCCATAACCACTATGACATCTTTGCCCAACGCCTTCATCACCATCCTCACCGCTAAAGCTTCGCCGCATCCAGAGCACGCGCGATGGCCCGGAGCGAGATTCTCCGCTTTATCCAGCAATCGGGGAACATATATAGCCAACGTTTCCATTATTCTCTTACCCCTATCATCTCAACCTCACCTAATTTCCCCTCTTCGGCCTTCTTACGAGCATTCCATATCATGCCTTCAAAATCCTCAGCCGTAACATCTCGTCCACCCAAACCAGCAATAAAACCAGCAACCTGTGGCTTTTTGCCCAGTGGATACAAAGCTGCCTGGACCTCCGAGCAAACAGGCCCAGGGCCGCCAAAGGAAATAGCACGATCAAGCACGACTAGCAAACCAGCCTGCGATACCGCCTGGCGTAATTCCTCAAAGGGGAACGGGCGCCACAAACGCAACCTGATCAAACCAACTTTCTCTCCTCTTTCTCTCAATCTATCAATAGCCTCCATGGCCACTTCGCTGAAGCTACCCATGGTAAGAAGTAGGACATCAGCTCCATCAGCCCTATAGGTCTCCACAGGAGAATAACGCCGCCCAAAAATTTCCTCAAATTCTCGCCAAGCCTGCAATATTACTTTTTTCGAACTCCTTAAGGCCACGTCCTGAGACTTTTTGGCTTCCATATAAAGATCTGGCGTGGCGAAATCGCCCATGGTCAAAGGTTTGCGAGGATCCAAAATATAATGGTGTGGTACATCAGGGAGAAATTTATCCACTTCTGCCCGTTCAGGAATTACAACGGGTTCAATAACATGAGAAAGATGGAAACCATCAATATTTATCACCGTGGGCAGAAGCACTGCAGGATCCTCAGCAATGCGGAAAGCGCACATAGTTAAATCGAAGGCCTGTTGCCCATTCTCAGCAAATATCTGAATCCAACCGCAATCTCGAGCCGCCATGATATCCGAGTGATCACCCCAGATACTCAGCGGAGACGATAACGCCCGGTTACATACCGCCATAACTACAGGCAACCTCATTCCAGAAGCGACAGGCAATACTTCATGCATTAGCTCCAGCCCCTGTCCTGCAGTAGCAGTGAAAGTCCTTGCACCGGCAGCTGCAGCTCCAAGACAGCCACTCATCGCTGAATGCTCAGATTCTACCGGGATGTAACTGGCTTTCAAATCACCATCCGCAACCATCTGCGCTATACGTTCAACAATGTGAGTTTGTGGAGTAACAGGATAAGCAGAAACTACATCGACCTCTGCCAATCTCACCGCTTCGGCTATAGCGAGGGAAGATTCTAATCCTAACCTTTTACTCATGCTTTTGCCTCTTCAATCATCGTTATCGCCTGTGTCCAGCACTCACGGGCACATATACCACACCCCTTACAGTAATAGTAGTTAGATTCGAAATAACCCTGATCATTTTGCTCAACACAACCTTCAGGGCAAAACAGCATGCATATACCACACTTAATGCACCTGTCATGGTTCCATACAGGACGTTCCGACCGCCAATCACCTGTAGAATAATCCTTAGCATTTCCTGCATCAGTTACTACATTGCCAGGAAGTAAATCATGCCAGGAAGGCAACTTCACATCTTCAAATATCCTGCCAGATTCCTTAGAACCGACTCTCTGCTCAGCAATGGCAATTTCATCGTATGCACGTTTGCCGGCCACGATACTCTTTTCCGCCAGCTTGCCAAATCGCTCATCCAGCGGCTCAACCAGCGATTCCAACTCCACCAACCCCGTTACTTTGACCAGAGCTCCCAGCATAGCAGTATTGACAATAGGAACTTTTAACACATCCATGGCAATAGCGGTAGCGTCAACAACCGCGAGCCTCCACGGCCCTTCAAAATCCACCTTTATGTCAAGCAACGGCTTGGAACTATTTATAATGAGATCTCCACCTTTCTTAAGCCCCCGCGTAACGTCAATGACGCCCAAAAGGCCAGGATCAAGAACAACCACTATATCCGGCTGCGTTACCGCAGACCTCATACGGATATGTTCACTATCACTTATACGATTGAAAGCAAGAACAGG
>CAZVCX010000193.1:0-13247 GCA_964626375.1 uncultured Dehalococcoidales bacterium
GGGGCAACCCCCGTGTCGGTTCGAATCCGACCTTCGGCATGCAGAGTTGTGGTGCCGAGTTGTGTAGCGGTAGCACGGGGGACTTTGGATCCTCTAGCCCTGGTTCGAATCCAGGCTCGGCAGCCACTTTTCCGGAGTTCCAGATCGTTATACCATGTTCTTCTCCATCAACCACTATCAGCCATGTGGTGAAACTC
The DNA here is from genome assembly GCA_964626375.1 of uncultured Dehalococcoidales bacterium. Taxonomy (GTDB): domain Bacteria; phylum Chloroflexota; class Dehalococcoidia; order GIF9; family AB-539-J10; genus M55B177. Next base: position 198 of record CAZVCX010000193.1, read on the forward strand.
TTAGCTTCTAGAGCCCACATTGGTTCTTCACGGCCGAGATTAAATCGTCAATTCCCTCGCGGGACTTGACATCATGAGGGAGTAGCTCCAGCGGATCGTCAAAGAGATTATCCCTCAACCAAGTCATGACAATGTTATTTATTGCAGTTGAGAATACTCTCAGATTGTAGCCGCCTTTTAGGGAGTACACTACACGACCTCCTGATAGCTCACAGGCAAGATAATTAATAATCCTGCTAATCCAGATATATTCCTCAAGAGTTAGCCGTATATGACCGATATCATCTACCCAATAACCATAGTAACTCGCGAAAACGAGAACCAGTTCCGGGCTGTATCACCGTACTGCCGGAACAACGAGTTCAAGAAAGACTCTCTCTTACTCGCTATTTCCACAAACGCCTGGCAGTGGCATATTCATCATAGCTCCTACCCGGGGGACCATACTTTTCACGCCGCATGTCAGAGCTCAGAAGGTCTCTTCCTGAATTAGCAAAGCTTGTCAGCCCAACTACACGAGCATAGCCATGTATACACCTCATCACGCTATGTTCAATATTCATTCATCTAATCTCTTCCCCCACCACACTATGGTCAGAGCACTCAGCACAAGACCAGCGACCACTGCCCCAACCCAACCCAGCAAGCACAAGCACGTAACGATAACACCAGCAATCACTATTCCAGAGAAGATGGAGAGGAAAGCATATTTGAATTTGAACCCCAAGATAAAAGCCGCTATCGATCCAGTCCAAGCACCGGTCACCGGAAGAGGCACGGCAACAAAGAGCACCAGACCAATGCGTTCGTACTTTACAATTTCGCTGCTCCGCCGTCTGGCGCGTTCAAATATCCAGTCAGCTATCTTTTGTCCCAATTTCACGCGGCTAGCCATCCTGACAAGAGAACTCAAAAATAGCAGCAGAATGGGCACCGGCAACAGATTGCCTGCAATGGCTAGGCAGATAGCTTTATACCATGGAATGTGAAATACATTTATAGCTATGGGCAATGCCCCACGAAGTTCTACCACGGGCAGAGTTGAAATGATGAATACTATCGCTTCGCGAGAGATATTCCAGCCAAGGATTTCTTCTATCACGCACAGCTTCCCATTCGCTAAAGAGATAAATTTCCATCGCTGACCGAGGGGGAAATATTACCTTTTATATTGCTTGACATTCACTCACTACGGCGAAACGTCTTTTGTCTCCATGCCCATGACAATTTCTTTTATGGCCCTTGCCCAACCAGCAGGGCCTATCCCCTGGACTTTCTGCAGTCTGTATATTTCGATATCCTCCCATATGCCATCTGCTTTCTGTACCAGCATGGGCACATCAACCACCGAGAGCATAGGCGCATCATTTACGCTATCTCCAATGCCCATAGATTCGAACTGCCCCAGCTTCTTACGGAATAAACCTTTAAGGATATTCACAGCAATGCCCTTATCATTCGCACCCATGACGCCATAAAACCTGCCTCCGTGCGTGCAATTAAGCCCCCTAGACCTTATAGCATGGAGCGCACGCTCAATCTCATTCATTCTGTCTCCAAAATCAATCGTCTCTTCATATTCCCTCTCCTTAGCCCGGCGCGCTGCCTCCATATCCAATCCTGTGATAGCCATTACCTCCTCAACGCTCATATCGCCAAATCCCTTAAAATGAAACTGCCCTTCTTCTCTTATCCGACACAGTTGCTGCCTGATTTCTCCATAGGGCATACCCAGCTCAACAACCAGAAAATCCCCTTTTCTTTTTTGATAATCAAAGGAAAAAGGGAAATATCCCTGCGGTATAAAAATGGCGCCTCCATTTTCAACGATAAATGGATCCTTTATGCCAAGCTCCTGCCTGTGTACTTCCTGCTCCGCCCGGGTTTTTGCAGAACAGAAAATCACGGGGACTCTCGCACTCTGCAGTTGTTTCAGTGAGGGAACTACAATCGCGCTAGAATAAGTATTCCTGTCAAGCAAGGTGCCATCTAGGTCGGTAAACAGCACTATATTGGCTGAAGCCATAATTGTTATCCGCCATTCTCAGGTACAGCGCAAATAATGACCAGGCCAGACCAGCGTCTGCTGTGCCAGACTGCTCCCATCACCAATGACCACACTATCACCCAAAACGCAACCACTGGAAATATAACAATTATCTCCAACGTGGCAATTGGAAGCGATGATACAGTTTTCAAGCAACGACGATCTGCCCATTTTAGAATTCTGCCACACTATTGCTCCCTCCACGGTCGCATTATCACCAACTTCGCATTTATCACCGATAACAGCAGGCCCTTTTATTCGAACGTTCTCACCCAGAGCGCAATTCTTACCCAGCAGCACCGGGCCTTCAATAATAGCTTCATGATGAGAGGTATCGTTATCACTCTGGAGGCAGGTAGAAGACAGGTCTTCTCTTGAAAGCAAATCATGGTTTACTTTTAGATATTTATCCGTCGTTCCTATATCTATCCAGTAAGCATCAGAGGCATAGCTAGAGATGGATTGGCCTTCTTCCAGAAGCACAGGGAAAAGCTCGCGCTCAACCATGAAAAAAGTTTCCGAAGGTATACGACCCAGTATTTCTGGTTCAATTATATAGATGCCAGCATTGATCATATTGGTAGGAGCCTCATCTCTGCTGGGCTTTTCCACAAATTGCTTTACCATCCCACTGGCGTCGGTTTCCACCACTCCATACAGAGAAGGATCATCCACTGGCGTTAGCGCCATGGTCACAGAAGTACCTGTCTCGCGATGCACTCGCGCCATATTGCCAAGGTCAATTTCAGTCAAGACATCTCCATTAAAAACAAAGAATGGTTCCTCGAGCAGAAACTCGGCATTTTTCACCGCTCCACCAGTACCCAGTGGCTTATCTTCTACAAGATAGGTTATTCGAACTCCGAACTCACTACCATCATAAAAGTAACTCTGAATGGGATCAGGAAGATATCCCATAGCAAGAATGATATCCAAGATATCGTACTTCTTGAGATAAGAGATCATATGCTCCAGAAAAGGCTTATTCAGAATGGGAACCATTGACTTGGGCGTGCCCAGAGTAAGAGGGTACAGTCGAGTACCTTTTCCACCTACCAGAATAACAGCTTTCACCTTTCAACTCTTAAATCATACATTCCCATATATTCTATAATCACTCACGACAATTTTACCTTTTCCGCAAAGAGGGCGCAATAAAGACAATTGACAGGTTTGGATGAATAAGCTAAAGTTTAGCCCCGGGATGCAGAGATGGCTTGGTTTCGAAAAGATACACCATCTCTTTTTCTCTGGGTATATTTGTTCAAATTGAGTTTTCCCCGGTAGCTCAATGGTAGAGTAGGCGGCTGTTAACCGCTCGGTTGCAGGTTCGAGTCCTGCCCGGGGAGCCAGTGTTTTGATGGGGGGTCACTACGATGGAAAGAGTAGCAATATTCATAGATGGAAGCAATCTATATCATGCGCTGAAAAGTAACTTCAACCGCTACGATCTCAACTTCTCTGAATTTGCCCATAAACTCTGTGGGCAAAGACAGCTATTTCGAGTATATTATTACAATATTCTCCAAGACGAAAGTCAGTATCCCGAAGGCCATCGTGAGCAACAGGATTTCCTAGAAACTCTGCATCAAATGCCCTATCTTGAAGTCAGGCTGGGAAGCACCAAACTTGCTCAGGGCATACCCGTGGAGAAGGGAGTTGATATTATGCTGGCCACGGATCTGCTTCACTTCGCATGGAGAGATCTATACGATACTGCAGTGCTGGTCAGTGGTGATGGAGATTTCGCCTATGCTCTCCAGACAGTGAAAAACGCAGGCAAGCATGTGGAAGTTGCTCATTTCGAAAACAATATCTCCAAGAGCCTGCTAGGAGTAGCAGACCAGTGGCAGATCCTCAACAGGGCTTTCTTCACTGGCCTCTGGATAGGCAACCGCTCTCGCCGCAGAAAAAACCGCCGCAAAGCCAAGATGACGAACTCCTCTGCAGCAAATACCTGATAAGACATCTAGATATCCGGGAGGGCAGATAAGTACTGTGAACCTGGTAAACATAAGTGCCAATAGCATCGAAGATGCCTGGTTTCAATGTCTCAACAAGGTATTGACCTCTGGCTATGAATATACAATAGCTAGGGGCAGTTTTGAAGGACACAAGAGGCTCGAACTGGACCACGTTACGGTGCAAATAACCAACCCTGGGCAAAGGCCCTTATCGCCTTTAGTTCCAGAAGGAGTGCCATCCCCTGCCACCGATGATTATATTGCTGACTATCTGACGTATTTAATGACCGGAGAAAGAGCAGAAACAGAGCAATATACCTATGGAGAAGACCTGGAACCTCAAATGTATAGCGTAATCGATATGTATAAGAATTGCCCCGAGACAAACCAAGGTTGCATGACAATCGGTTCCAGACATTCAATAGGCATGACCGATCCTCCGTGCCTGCGCGTTCTGGATACCAGACTGAGGTACGGAAAGCTTCATTTCATCATCTATTTCAGGAGTTGGGACCTGTGGGCTGCATTTCCCACCAACCTGGGAGGCTTACAACTAATGAAGGAATTTATGGTGAGTGAAATAGGTTGTGAGGACGGAGAAATAATAGCAACGAGCAAGGGATTGCACCTCTATGACCACACGTGGGCTCTGGCCAGACAGGTCTGTCGTCTGGAATAATTTTACAGCCAGAAATAGATTAGAATTTGCCGTAAAGACAAATGATCGCGAGGAGGTGGTATGTTTTCCAAAGAATGGTTCATCTATGTTTTTGGGCGCTGGGTGTTCCTTTCAGGCATTGCTGGGGCTTTACTGCAATATGGATTAGCAGACATGCTTGGTATTCACACTATTCCTGCATTCCTGTTAAATCAGTTCCTCCTGGCATGCGTGTTCTGGTATGTCGATAAATACATATTCCAGCGCCACTTCAGCAGAGTAAAAGACATTTTCAAGTTTCCTCGAATCAGAGGCTCTTTCGATTTCCAGCACCAATTTGACAAGATCTCAGAGGAATTCTCGGAGTATTCAACGGACTTCCAAAAAGCACCAGATAACCCTCAGATATGGCTACACCGCTTTCTAGATTTATCCCATGCCATTGAAATGACAGAGCGAATATTGAGAGAGAAAGGAATAGACGTGGACCAAGAATACTATGCTATCGTAAGCAACAACAGGCAAAGAGGTCTGTACAGCTAAGAACTTCGAAACAAAACTTCCCTCTTAATCTAACGTCATCATCTCAAAACAAGCACATAGCTATTTAGAGGAACGTCGAGAGAGTTAGACACTGGCTGGCACTTGGCCATAAGACAATGGAAAAATCTACCCTCAGCAGGGAGCTCAGAAAGAGACTCATAATGTCCCATTCCCTTGGCAAATATGATGTCAGCAGATTCGAATTCGTTCCTCAGATTTCCTGAAGCCAGAGGAAGCATTATCCCTGGGGAGGCCGTATCCATGACCATTACCCTGCCAAACTCTTTTTCCAACCCCATTTGCCTGAGATCATCTATCGTAGCATCGTTTTGTACAGGTGAAGGCTTAACCACGTAGATAACCTCTGTTAGCTCGCGCATCCATTTCACCAGAGGCAGATCAAAGTAAATCTCTCCAGCGTTATCAGCCAGATATAAAACTTTGTTTGCACTTTTCAATTTTGACCCTAGATGTTCTGAGTCATCTATGACAAACTTCTTTGGCCTCATTATTTCCTCTCTTAAGCAATCATGCCCTCGAAAAAAATCAATGGCATTTGCTGACGCCGCTATCTTAAGACGCCCCATAAATCCATCACCGTGGAGCGATACGATATCAGGGTATATTTCACGAGTAAGAGCTATCTCCTTATTTTTCATCTCCCTGTAGGGGTCAGGATTGCCCGTCACATCTCTAATAACTTGATGAATTTTGGCGGCGATAGCAATGGAGACGCCGTCATAAGAAAAATCCGCTTCGAGAATTTTCGTAGCCTGTGCAATTGCACTGCGCTTTAAAGATGCCTCAGCGTTCGATAGTTCGGCAGCCTGCAGAATCAAGCCACGCAGGCAATCGTAGCACTCTCGAGTAAGTTTCATCCGTTTAATTTATTTGCTGCTGTTCAAGTTGAGGAGCTTACAGAGCTATATTATAATAGATTCAGTCATGATTGATAAACTGGAGTTAGTAGAGAGAAGATACGAAGAACTGGGCGTATTAATAGCTCGACCGGATATAGCCACCAATCCCAATTCACTACGCGAGCTGGGAAAGGAAAGAAACAACCTAGAGAAAACCATCGTTCTATATCAGCAATATAAGGAAATAACCAGGGCTCTGGAAGAAACCGAGTCTTTACTCGATAACAATAATACCGATGCAGAGATAGCAACGCTTGCACGGGAAGAAGTGGAAAACCTGAAACAGCAGCGAGATGGCCTCCTTCACCGAATCAAGCTCTCCTTACTAACAGAGGATCCCAACGACAGCAAGGACGTCATCGTAGAGATAAGAGGCGGTACGGGAGGGGATGAGGCAAGTCTCTTCGCCGCTGATCTCTTCCGCATGTATAGCCGCTACGCTCAATTCAAGGGATGGCAGGTAGAAATAATTGATAGCAGCCAGAGCGAAGTTGGTGGTTTCAAAGAAGTTGTCTTTGAAGTTAAAGGCAAAGGGGCTTTCAGCCATCTAAAGCACGAACGAGGAGTTCACAGAGTACAGCGTGTACCCATCACCGAGTCCTCCGGGAGGATTCACACTTCCACGGCTACAGTAACCGTTTTGCCTGAGGCCAAGGAAGTTGAAGTGGATATCAATCCCGCTGATTTAAGAGAAGAATTCTTCCACAGCAGCGGAGCAGGAGGCCAGAATGTAAACAAGGTAACTACTGCCGTACGCCTGGTACATATTCCTAGCGGTATAACTGCTGTATGTCAGGATGAGCGATCACAAATAAAAAATAGGACCAAGGCCATGACAGTGCTGCGAGCAAGGTTATTGAATCTGGAGCAACAAAAACAATCCAGAGACATAGAAGAAAACAGAAGGGTCCAAGTAGGAGGAGGAGAGAGAGCAGAAAAGATCCGTACATACAATTTCCCCCAAAACCGCCTCACCGACCACAGGCTCGGCGTAACTTTTCACAACCTAGACAATATCATGGATGGAGCGCTTGGAGATATCCTAGAGAGTCTATCTCTCCGAGAGCAATCGCAGCAGCTAGAAGCGGACTTCGGTGACTCTAAGAGAAGCTAAGCTCTGGGCCAGCAATGCGCTGGCCACAGCAGATATCGATGAGAATCTAGTAGAAGCAGACCTCCTGATAGAACATACCCTTCAAATCTCCAAAACCCAACTATACACTGAATACGACCGAATATTGACATCACAGGAAGTGGATCTACTACAGAACATTATACAGCGGCGCAGAAAACGCGAACCAGTTGCCTATATAACGAATAGATGTGAATTCTACGGCATTGATTTCTATATTGATCAACGCGCCCTGATACCTCGACCAGAAACAGAACTTCTAGTAAAGGAAACAATTATTTGTGCATCTCATCGCTTTTGCAGCAGAGATATCACCATAGCTGATATTGGAACTGGTAGCGGGGTTATTGCAATTAACCTCGCGCTGGCATTACCGCGAGCCATAATCTATGCTATCGATATCTCAAATTTCGCTCTACAGGTTGCCACAATAAATTGCCAACGGCACAAAGTTGATAATCGAGTTGAACTGATCCAGGGGAATCTAATGGAACCATTACTCCAGCCAGTAGATATGGTTGTAGCCAATCTTCCTTATGTCAGGCGCCATGAGATGGAACAGCTAAGCCCAGAAATAGTAAATTTCGAACCGAGAATAGCACTGGATGGTGGTGAAGATGGACTGGACAAAGTGCGCGTATTGCTGACACAGATCATGGGTAAAATTCACCCTGAAGGAAGCGTTTTACTGGAAGTGGGCTTGGGACAAGCTAAAACCGTAGCTTCCCTGATAAAAGAATTATTCCCGGGAGCTAGGGTTACCTTAAGTCCTGACCTGAGCGGAATCAACAGAGTGGTGAAATTTAACCTTGAAGAAGGTTAGAAACTGGCACATTTCGCTCAGTAGCCTGCACGCACAACGGATCTGATTTCACCACAAAGCTCACAACCACAACCACTGGTTCCTACTTCTGTTCAGAGCTATCCAGCGCCATACTTATCAGTTCAGCGATATCCAGATCCTTAAGTGACTCATCCAACCCCTTCCCCTTAATGGCATCTTCTAACATTTGCATACAGAAAGGACAGGCCGTAGCTACAATATCCGCCTTGACATCTACCACATCTTCAATGCGCACATCGCTTATCCTCTTGCCGCTGTTCTCCTCAATCCAGAAACGACCGCCTCCACCACCACAGCAGAAGCTATTCCAACCATGGCGTTCCATCTCCGTAAATTCGATCCCAGGGATTGCCTTCAGGACTTCTCGAGGCGGATCGTAAATACCGTTATGCCTACCAAGATAACAGGGGTCATGATAAGTTATCCTGCTGGTCAGTGCTGTATTTAGCTTCACCTTACCTTCTTTTATCAATTGGGCGATTAGCTGGGTGTGGTGAAGAACTTCAAAGTTACCTCCAAACTGAGGATACTCATTCTTAATAGTGTTAAAGCCATGCGGGCAAATCGTCAGTATTTTCTTCACTTCATAGTTCTTTAAGACCTCGATGTTCTTCATGGCCTGCATCTGGAATAGATACTCATTTCCCATCCGGCGAGCAGGTTCACCGCAACAGCTTTCCTCAGAACCCAGGGTGGCAAAGTTGATTCCAGCTGCTTTTAGTACCTTCGCCATTGCTCGGGCTATCTTCATGCTACGATCCTCGAGAGACCCCTGGCAACCTACCCAGAAAACCAAGTCAAATGTATTACCATCAGAGATATGTTTTATGTCAAGCCCATCTTCCCAATCAGTTCGAGTGGCGGTAGTCCCCTTGCAGGCATGTCCTCTGGCCTCAATGGAGGTCAATATAGGCTCAGCCAACTCAGGGATTCGAGCCTGCTCTAACACCAGATTGCGGCGCATATCAACAATTTTATCGATATGCTCAATGTAAACGGGGCATATCTCCTGACAAGCGCCACAAGTACAACAACTCCAGATTGCCTCCTCTGGAACTACATTATCAACAAGAGAACGAGGAGAATCTCCCTCTATCTTAGTAAACATAGAGGTCTCCGGCACTTTGGTCTTAAAAGGATAGTGACTTTCATTAAGAGTCTCTGCTTTCAAAGATTGAATCAACTTCTTGGGAGATAGAGGCTGACCGCTGAGGTAAGCAGGACATCTTTCCTGGCACCTACCACAGCGGGTGCAGGCATCCAGATCCAATAACTGCTTCCAGGTAAAGTTGTGAATATCGTTGACTCCATAGAATTCGGCCTCTTCCAAGTTGATGGATGACAACACTCCCCGAGGGCCCAAATTGCGAAAGAAGACATTCAGTGGTGCAGCTATAATATGGCTCAACTTGGTATAGAAAAGTGAGATGTAAATAACTACTCCCACCGTCAACAAGACGTGCACGTACCAGATAACCTTGTACGAGATCAACAGCGCGGTCATCGACAATCCAGTGAAAGCATTGCTGAGCAGCAACCCTCCCGGCGACCAAATGCTCCAGGCTGCCAGTTGAGATGCTGGATCGATAGTTGCAAGGCGAATTGCCTCTGACAGGAACCCTGTTATTACCACCGCGAGTATTATGATAATGCCCATAATGTCGTCGCGGGACCTGTCCAGCTGCTCCTGAAAAGCTCCTGGTTTCTGGGCATATCTGCGGATTATCAGCACTATCAAGCCAACGATAATCATTATGCCACCAAGATCGCTGGCCAGTGCATGGAGGAGACCTGAAGTTCCTTCTAACCAAGAATGAAACCAGTAGTGGCTGAGGAAATCTATTCCTGCACAGAGCAAAAGGAAAACGCTACCCCAGAAAAGGAGGAAATGAGGAATACCAGGATAAGGTTCTCTAAATATCTTCTTGTGAAGTAGTCCATCGACAACACCGACTTTTATAAATGCCCATATTCGTTGCCAAAATGGATGAAATCTGTCCTCTGGTTGACTCTGCCGCCAGACAACCCAGAAACGGGCAGCTATAGCATAAAGAAATATGATGGCAGCAACGATGGCGAGAGAGTAAACGACCCATGGACCTTCAGGAACTTCCCAGAAAACCTCGCGTAATCCGTCCAACATACCCTGTACTCCTTTTCAAAACGAGATACTAGAATATAAAATATGCCTTATAGCTTCAGATTGCCAATTATACCACATCGCATGATAATAGCTGCAACCTATATATAGAGATAAACTAAACTAGTCAACTACCCTCCGTATTCGCCTTATGTCAATCGCACTACCCGTTTTCTCATCTATATCGAGCAATATGGAATCAAAAGATACCTGACGGCCTGCCGCTACGGACAAACGAGAGGGCACTTGAGTAAGAAAGCGCTCAATAACAGATTCATTGTCATCTCCAATTACGGAATTAACAGGCCCCACCATGCCTATATCAGTAACATAGGCAGTACCACCCGGCAGTATACAGGCATCGATAGTTCCCACATGCGTATGCGTACCGAGTACAGCACTGACACGACCATCAAGATACCTACCCATGGCAACTTTCTCCGAAGTTGCCTCAGCGTGGAAATCAATTATTACAATTTTGCTTCTATCCTTTAACTGGCCCAAAAGCTGATCCATGGCCCGAAAAGGACAGTCATAGTTTCCCAGAAACGTACGTCCGATTATATTAACTACCAGAACGCCATTTTTAAATAAATAACCTCTTCCTGGATTTAACGGAGGATAATTTAAGGGACGCAGCAGATCTAGACTATCATCATTCATATATGGAATGATTTCTTTCTTGTTCCATATATGATTACCTGAAGTTATTACATCAATCCCTGAGCGTAGAAGTTCCTGTGCTATATTGGGGGTAATTCCCAGACCCCCAGCGCTATTTTCGCCGTTACCTATCACTAGGTGAATATCATATTCTCTCTGTAAAGATGGAAGCAATTCCTTTACGGCTTCTCTTCCTGGCTTACCTATAATGTCCCCTATCGCCAGTATTCTCAATGTTTCCCTTATCTTTCTCTCTCTACGAATTTGGTAAATTAATCTATTTAGCATAATCGACAGCGGTTGTTTCTCTGACAACAACTACCTTTATTTGTCCAGGATAGCTCAAATTTTCCTCTATCTTCTTAGAAATATCCCTAGACAGTCTTACAGCAATAAGATCATCCACCTGGTCAGGTTTCACCATGATGCGTACCTCTCTCCCCGCCTGGATAGCAAACACCTTCTCCACGCCGGAAAAACTAGAGGCGATGTTTTCCAGATCCTTAACCCGTTTCAGATATTGTTCCATGGACTCTCGCCTAGCGCCGGGGCGAGAACCACTTATACTGTCAGCAGCGGCAACGATGAACCCTAGAACGCTTGAGGTTTCAGCTTCTCCATGATGCTCTGCAACAGCCTGACTAATAGCTTCGGACTTAGTCCATTGTAGAACTAGATTAGCTCCTATTGCAGCATGAGAACCCTCTACCTCATGATCCACAGCCTTTCCTATATCATGAAGCAGCCCTGCTGTTCGAGCCAGGGTTCCATCAACACCAATTTCATCAGCCAGCATACCAGCAAGATAGGAAACTTCCAGACTATGCAGCAAGACATTTTGCCCATAGCTAGTACGAAACTTAAGTCTGCCCAAAAGTTTAATCAACTCGGGATGCAACCCCGGCACATTAGCCTCATAAGCAGCACGCTCTCCTTCACTGATGATAATGGACTCAACTTCCGCTCTTGTCTTCTCTACAACCTCCTCTATACGAGCTGGGTGAATGCGCCCATCAAGGACAAGCTTATTTAAAGCGAGTCGCGCTATCTCACGCCTTACAGAATCAAAGCTGGAAATAGTAACTACCTCGGGAGTGTCATCCACTATGAGATCAACTCCCGTAGCCTGCTCCAGAGCTCTGATATTGCGTCCCTCTCGTCCAATCAGGCGCCCCTTCATTTCATCGCTGGGCAAATCTACAGTAGATACTGCAACCTGGGATACCACATCAGTACTACAACGCTGAATTGCCGTAGCTAAAATGTATTGGGATTCTTTATCGGCTTCCTCTTTTACTCGCGCCTGCCAGCTTCTGACCTGTTTGGAAGCTTCTTCTTCAACTTCACCCCTAATAGCTTCCATCAGGCGAGTCTCTGCTTCGCTACGCGAAACACCTGAAAGCGACACAAGCGTAGCCAGTTGCTGCTGCTTGATTTCCGCAATTTCATCTCTGGTGCTTTCAATAGCGGCTTCTCTTTTATCCAGATCACGCTGACGGCGCTCAATAGACTCCAACTTGCGCTCGAAGGCTTCTTCTTTCCGATGGAACCGATTCTCAGCTTGCTGTAGCTCAACGCGCCTTTCTTTGCGCTCTACTTCAGCCGCTCGACTTAGCCTATTGGCTTCTTCTCTGGCAGACCTCAGCAGGTCATCATATTTGACTGTTGCTTCATCTAATAGCTTCTGAGCTTCCTTCCTAGCATTTCGGACCTGCTGATTCGCTATTATCTGACGGGCAAAATACCCTACTAGACCACCTAAAACGAGAGCAAGGGCGATTAACGCAACCATATATGCATAGTTCATTATTCCTCTTTTCGCTGAGATAGCTGTGATAATTAATGCGGTTCATGATGCTTAATCATAAGTTTTTTATTGCTTCTAAGTCAACTATATATGAAGATCACGTACAGCAAAAGCGAAAGAAAACACCAAAGAGGATAAATTCTGAGGCAAATTCGATGCAACGACCCTCACCCAACCCTTAACAACTGAATAGTGGAAGGAAGAAGTTTATAAAACAAACTATGAATTTTTCAGAACTCATAGACCGACCTAAGAATCACAAGATTCCTTAGAAAGGAGGTGATTCAGCCACACGTTCCCGTACGGCTGCCTTGTTACGACTTCGTCACAGT
>CAZVCX010000194.1:0-6886 GCA_964626375.1 uncultured Dehalococcoidales bacterium
GACTCTCGGGGGGCTCTTTGTGAACGGGCAGAGGATCATATCCTAGCTTTTCCAGTATAGTAGAATACAACTCAAACTTGCCCGTCGGAGTAGCAAAACCAACTTTTTCGTAGCTTTTCTTGCCCGTATACAGGGGAATGGAATTATCTCCTTTCGGAACGAAGTGACCATTGATCCTGGAAGAGAATTCCTCCAGCGTATATCCCAATGGCGCCAGTCGATAATCGTAGGCCTCTTCCAGAGTTTTCCATGGCCAGTACTCTTCCTGCCCCAACCGCATACCCAGCCCCCTCCAGAGATCATAATCAGTTCTTCTATCATATTCTCCTTCTTTGAACGCCGGTAAAGGAGCCTCACCTCCATCAATAAATCCTGCAGTATCGCAGGCAGTGGAAAGGCAGGGCCTCTCCAACCACGAGGCAGCTGGTAAAATATAATCAGCCAGCTCAGCGCTGGGCGTAAGCCAGAAATCCATAACTACATATAGATCCAGGCTCTTAATAGCCCGATATACCATGCCAGTATTGGGCATGGTAAGCAGGGGATTGCTGGACGCAGAGATCATCGCTCTGACGGGATAAGGCTGCCCCGTGATCATTGCACGAAATACGCTTGGAGCATGAGCAAAGCAATGGTGAGTCTCAGGAAGACGGCGTCCCCATACTTTCTCCACGTTGCCCTGGATCATGTCATATCCTTCCCATGAAAGGAGCTTGAACCGATCGGATCCAATCTGTTTCATCTTCTGTTCCCGGGGTAACTTGTCGCCAAGTTCAATTTCGGATTCAGAAATATAACCCTGCGTGGGTGGACGACCTATATCGCCTCCTCTAACATCGATATTACCGGTGATCGCCGATAGGATGAACCGAGCATGCAGTGCCTGCACCACGTTGGCCTGTTGCTCCACACCCATGTAGTTAAAAGATATCCCAGGTCTATTGATGGCATACATCCTAGCAGCTTCTCTGATCTTTTCGGATGGCACCCATGTTATGGCAGATACTTTATCAGGGGAATAATCCCGGACTCGCTCCGCCATCTGATCGAAGCCATAGCACCACTTATCAACAAATTCTTTATCATAAAGCTCTTCCTCCAAGATGACGTTTATCATGCTCATCAACAAAGCGCAGTCCGTGCCGGGTCTCAACTGCAACCATATGTCGGCCCACTCGGCAGTTTCCGTGCGCCTGGGATCTATCACAATTATCTTTGCCCCCTCTTTCCTGGCGTTGAGAATGGCTCTCCACGAGCCGCGCTCCGCCTGCCGAGGATTGGTTCCTATGAGGAGAACGCACCTCGTTATACCCGGGCGTGGAGTAACCGCATTGCAGCACAGGCCACTAAGCGCAGTGGATACCATATTATTTATGCCCCAACAAATATGCCCCTGCCCAATGCAATTGGGAGTACCAAAGAGATTAAAAAACCTGCGCCGGTACTCGTCGTGAGTCCTGTAAGTACCGCTGCTGGTAGCAACAGCTTCCGCTCCATATTTCTTTCTCACATCATCCAACCCGGAGGCAATTTCATCCAGTGCCTGCTCCCACGATATTCTCTGCCATTTCCCTTCTCCACGCTCTCCACTTCTTTTAAGGGGATATCTCAAGCGATCGGGGTGATAAAACCATTCGGCAGCAGCTCGAGCCCGAGGGCAGGCCCGGACGGTGGGTTTCAATATAGCGCTACGAGGATGCTCTTTGTCTTCTTCGACGCGAATGAGCCGCCCATTTTCAATATGCACTTCTACTTTACAATGGTCGTGGCACCACATGCATACCGTCCTTTTAACCTGCGTCTCGCTCATTTTCTCTTCCTCCTTACATAATACTGTGTAGGCTGATTATCAAAACATACTTCACCAGTTCAACGCTACGGACAACCATAGCAGCAAACCTCGCAGGGCATTCCAACAAACTTCTCACAATATACTCCATGGCAACTCAGCGGGCAAGGTATTATCGTTAACAACGACAGGAATTGCGCCCCAAAGTTGAGCTAGCCACAGGAACATTAAGATACTCCAATGGCAAAACCCGCAGCTTTCGAATTCTGTTAACGATCTATCCTGAAATGAAAAAAGAAATAGCTCTAATTCCATCTCATATTAAAGCCAGTACAATTTGCTGTGCTTCTTACGAATAGCCAAAATATTGTAACTTCCTTCTGAAAGATGATAAGCTGAACGAGTTTTGGAGGGAGCAGCCCTGCTCAACACTGCTTAAAGCGCTTTGTTAGATATGGAGGAGAGTTACATGAAGGCTGAAGACAAGATTAAAGAGATTTATTCTTCCAATAATAACGAGGAACTTGAGTAAAGATATGACAGGCTTGGAACAATTTGACTTATTTCTCACAATCTCATTACCTAAACCACGTCGATAATGCATTGGTGTATCTCTGTGTCGCAGGAGCCACTACCCCAACAAGACAAGCCTTCACTTGAATTCAATTTCACCGCGTAATCAAAGATACAGTAATTCCACCAAACGTGTACAGGAAAAACCGCTCTAATGAAACAAAACATGCCGAGTAAAACGCTCGAGGCGCTCAAGAGAGGATGTTCTGCTATTTATAGCTATCTATTCTACATCCCTTGCGGCGGCGAAGCAGCTTTCAGGGAAAGATGCATGAAGTTTGCTGATTTGAAATATGGAGAGCGAATTTTGGACCTGTGCTGTGGCACCGGAGAGCTAACCACTGTAATAGATAGCAAGCAGTTTGCCAGCGAACTGGTCGGAGTTGATATTGATGACCTATCAATTGCAATGGCGAGGATAAAACCAAAACGTGGCCCCATTTCTTTTATAACCGCGAGCGTTGGAAATTTACCATTGAGACCATCCTCCTTCCACAAGTGCTTCATTTCCCTCGGTCTGCATCACATGGCTCTACACGAGCGACAAAAAACGCTGGCAGAAATACACCAAACTCTAACTTCCGGGGGCACATTATGCATAATTGACTACAATCTACCGATATGGGGGCCAAGGCGGCTAATTGCCAGTATCTTTGCTAAAATAGACGAGAGCAGCGAAGCCTATAACATGATAAAGAACGGCAACCTGATCGAAGAGATCAAGATAGCCGGCTTCGAAATCACAAGGCGTAGAGTTACCTGCCAGGGTATAATTCAGATGATCGCAGCAATGAAGATAAGCGATACTCACGAGTGATGCTCTATCCAGCCCAGTAGAAAAGATATATTATTGGCTGCACCGAAAACACTAGGCTATCACAACATGAGTGCAGCATGGGAATCTCTCTGGGGAAATAGTAGTGACAAAGAAGAGACCTGATCTGTTTGCTTACTTGAATTTCCCTTTGGAGGGATAAAACGGCTTCTTTCTCCGATCATCGAGGAAGTGCTGTAGAGTCGCTATTGGATGATGATATAACATGCGCGGGCCAGAGTAACGCATAACAACCCTGATTCTTTCTCTCATTACGGGATCAAAACAATGCACCGGGCATTGAGCACAAGTAGTCTTGCCTTCCTGAAATGGGCATTTATCCAAGCGTCGATATGTATATTCCAGCAAACTCAAGCATTCCGGACACAAGCCATTGGCAGAATGGTGCTTCCGGCAATAGATTTCTATCATTTGCCTGACAGTCTTTTTTTCTCGTTCAATTCGGGAACTCATAGCGTTAACTAAAGTTTACCAAACTCGTGGAGAAAGAGCGTTGTGAATCTTGCGCTGGTGTATCTCTTAATATTTTAATATTTACTTTTCTTTCAGAGAAAGGCAAGATTATCAGGCCAACATATTTATCGACGCCCCATGACCATTCGAACAAAGGGAAATGGGAGATTGCCACTCCTCGATTTCAGTTATGATAAAGCACTTCAGTGGAGAGCATTCACAAAATGTTAAAATAAAAAGTGATTAAACTTAATAAGTAACGAGGGAATAAAGTTGAAACTCGGTATAATCTCAGATACGCATGCAAACACTATGGATGAAATGCCATCCAACATCAAGAAATCTCTGGTTAACGTTGACCTCATCGTTCATGCTGGAGACTTCACCCAGAAGCGAGTCCTGGACGACCTGCGAGCGCTGGGGGAAGTAAAAGCCGTACGTGGAAATATGGACTCGCCAGAACTAAGAGAGATGCTTCCAGAAAAAGAACTCTTTGAAGCCAATGGAAAGAAAATTGGCCTGATACATGGGTGGGGTGCACCATGTGGAATTACCGAGAGGGTGAGGGACCAGTTCAGTGAAGTGGATATCATTATCTTTGGTCACTCTCACCAGTCCTGCAACCAGTACTTCCAGGAAGTCCTGTTATTCAATCCCGGCCAGGCTAGAAATTCTTTTGGAATAATAACCATCGATGATGAAATAAACGCCCGAATAATCGCAAGTTCAGAATAGATGCGCAGGGAAAAGTTAGGGGCTCAGACTTACGGATAACGCCCGATATAGCTAGCGCAAAGGTATTGATTGAACAGTTGAAAGTGAAATATAATGTGTCATGCTGCACTGCACTCTCGGTGCTCTGGCTTATACCTTGAGAGGTGCATTCTTTTAGAATAGTCGTTACTTAACAGGAGGCACTCTATTAAGAGAGCAGACTACATAAAGCTGCCTCTCTCGATATTAAGGAGTAAAAGGAAAGGAGGAGAAATGGCAAAGTTAAGCGATGAAGTAAAAGCCCTTTTTGAAAAACAGCTGGCTTTTGTCGCCACAGCCGGCGCAAACGGAACTCCAAACGTTGGCCCCAAGGGTTCGATGTATATTGTAGATGATGAAACGCTTGCTTATTCGGAGAGCGCAAATCGAAAAACGCTCAAAAACCTTATGGAAAATTCCAGAGTAGCGGTAACGGTGGTGGACCGCGAGAAAGGATCCGGTTACCAAGTCAAGGGGCGAACCGAGTTGTTGAGTAGTGGCAACTTATTTGATCAGATGGCAAGAAGACAGCAAGAAAGGGGAAAACCACAGCCAGAGCAGGTGGTAAAGATCATCATCGAAGAAATATACCCCGTCTAGTAAAGCGCGAGAGGCTGGCTCGGGAAAATATTTCGTAAACTGAGAATACTCTTCTCGGGAGGTGGGAAAATGGAAGGAGGTTTGTTTCTTATTCTAGGATGGGGATCACCTGTTGGTACCGGTATTTTTCTGGTCTTACTCGCTTCTATGGTCTTCCTGTTAGCAAAAGCCGACGAGATAAGCAAACGCACAAAGGCATTTGAAAAGGAAAAGGGAATAGAGAAGAAGAGCGTCTTGAGACAGAAAAACAACTCGTCTCAAGAATAAGCCTCTTTATTTTTCTCCAAAGACAAAGGCTAATAGCCATCAGGGCTGAAGTTAAGGATAATATAGGCATGGAGAAAAGAGTCGGTTTTATTGGTCTCGGCATTATGGGCATTCCCATGGTGCGCAACCTGATCAAGGCTGGCTTCGAAGTTACCGTTCATAACCGCACTGCATCGAAAGCCGCACAAATGGTTGCTGAAGGCGCCACGGAAGCTATCTCGCCCAAAGAACTGGCCCAGAAAAACTCAGTTATCATTACCATGGTTTCTGATACGCCAGATGTAGAATGCATAATACTTGGCAAAAACGGCGTTATAGAAAGCATAAAACCTGACTCGGTGGTTATAGATATGAGCACGATCTCTCCACAGGTAACACAAAAAATAGCCGCCCGCCTGAGAGAAAAGGAAGCTCACATGCTCGATGCCCCTGTAAGCGGTGGAGAACAAGGCGCAGTAGATGGTACGTTATCGATCATGGTAGGGGGTGATATCGATATACTTGAGCGTTGTCAGTCAATACTGGGGGCCATGGGGAAAAGTATTGTGCACGTAGGGTCCAACGGCATGGGGCAAACAGTGAAGCTAATGAACCAGATTCTCGCTGCTGGCAATCTCAACGCTACAGTTGAAGCATTGGTATTTGCACAAAAACACGGAGTTAACCTGGGAAGGGCAATCGAAGCTGTACAGGAAGGAGCTGCCGGCTCATGGCAACTCAGCCACCTGGCACCGTGTATGATGAGGCGCGATTTCAAGCCTGGTTTCATGGTCGACTTGATGCAAAAAGACCTCAGACTTATTATGGAAGACTCCGAAGCGATGAAAGTACCCTTACCCACAACAAGCCTCATACATCAAATGTTCCATTCACTTCAGGCCACTGGCGAAGGGAAGAGCGGCACGCAGGCATTAATCAAGGTTATGGAACGCCTCGCTGGAATCGAAGTTAAATAGGACGCTCTCTTTCCATTGTTGGGCGAAGTGACAACGTGATAACATATGTAAATGGTACAACCTGGTTCCAAAATCGCAAATGAGACGAAATCCATAGCCGTGATACACCGCCACGCGCTAATTCGCGAAGGGATTGCTCGAATTCTACAGGAAGCCAGCTTCCACATAGTGGGGCAGGAATATAGCAGCGGAAACCTACTCCAGTTGCTGGCACAGCACAAACCAGACATAATGTTGTTGGACTGGGAAATCCCGGAAGTCAATCCAACTACCATTCACAAACTCATTGAGAACCGCCCACAAGTGAAAATCGTTATTCTTACGGAGCCACATTCAACAGAAGCTTTTCTGCCAGCAATGCAGGCAGGTGCCGGGGGATATCTATCTGTAAACTTGTCACCTCAAGAGTGCGTGCAGTCATTGCACGCGCTGGCGAGAGGGGACATCATTGTCTCTCAAGAGATGGCCAAAGGCGTCAAGGGAGAACTGGCCGCTACACAATCCACCAGGTCGAAAGATGACATAAGTGACCGCGAGCGAGAGGTACTACAAATGGTAGGCAGAGGAGCAACTAACCGTGAAATTGCCCAGAGGCTCATCGTATCGGAACATACGGTCAAAGTTCATCTGCGCAACATCCTGAACAAATTAACGTTGCGC
>CAZVCX010000195.1:0-2595 GCA_964626375.1 uncultured Dehalococcoidales bacterium
CAAAAGTTGCGTAGTGGAAAAGGAAAATGCCGTTTGGATTGAGACAAGTTCTCTGGGTGAGGATAAAGATAATGTCCTAGTGCGTGGTGATGGATCTCCCACCTATTTTGCTTCCGATATCGCCTATCACTATGACAAGTTTGCCAGAAGGGGCTTCCAGCGCGTAATCGATATTTGGGGCGCAGACCACCAGGGCCACGTCCCAAGAGTGAAAACGGCGATGGCTGCACTGGGAATAGATCCCGCTCAGCTTAAAGTAATTACCTACCAGCTGGTAACTCTGCGGCGAGGCGGGGAAATTGTCAGGTTATCCAAGCGCAGCGGTGACATTGTTACTTTGCGAGAGTTATTGGAAGAGGTGGAGAGAGATGCCTGCCGCTTCATTTTTCTCTCTCGTTCAGCAGATAGCCAGATGGACTTTGACGTGGAACTGGCCAAGAGGAAATCTGCAGACAACCCAGTATACTATGTCCAGTATGCTCACGCTAGAATTGCCAGTATCCTGCGGCTGGCAGAACAGAAGAACATTCAATATAACCAGGGAGATGTTTCTCTTCTCACCAGCGACCCAGAGATGACTCTAATTCGGATACTGGTACTTCTACCTGAGACTGTAGAGATCGCGGCTACAGCTTTGCAGCCTCATTACCTAACCTACTATGCACAGGACATGGCTACAGTTTTTCACAGTTTCTATAAGCAATGCAGAGTCATCTCCAATGACAGAGCATTGACCCAATCACGGCTCAAGCTCGTTGAGGCAACCAAGATAGTTTTATCCAAGACGCTTCACCTTATGGGCATGGGCGCACCAGAAAAAATGTAAATTACTGACATCTAGAGATTCTGTTTTTTATAACGCGTAGCTAACTTGCTATACCCAGCAGGCCCCTCGCGCACCCACCACAGCTGTTTCTCGGAAACTGTACCTTTGATCTTCCCTGGAACACCAGCAACAAAGGACATATCGGGCACCACCATTCCCTCTCCCACCACACAAGCGGCAGCAATGATGCAGAAGCTGCCGATCTCGGCATCGTGAAGAATGGTGCAGTTCATGCCCAGCAACGTGTTACTACCAACTACATGGCAGTTAACGATCGCTCCATGCCCTATTTGAACATTATCTCCAATTACAATCTCCTGAATGCTATCCTTCGTATTGGGCGATCCTGAATGAATAACGCAGTTATCTTCCACAACGGAATTTTGCCCAATGATCACCTTACCTAGGTCACCTCGAATGACAGCTCCCGGCCACACACTGGATTTCTCGCCAATTTCTACGTCACCAATAATGTAGGCAGCTTCACTGATGAAAGCAGAATCTGATATCCTGGGATTTTTCCCATCAAAACTTCTGATCATTTTCCCTCCCTAAAGTTCAGCACTGTTTCTCTTCTCACGTTCGCTTTCATAGCAAAATGGATGAGCGAGAAAATATTGCTTAAACTACCAGGTTAGTTACAACGTGAATTAGTTTCTAATATCTATTATAATAATATTGGATTGAATATGGTAGAGACCTCGGAAAACATAGCGGTTCAAAGCTCCCTAGCATTATAAACCACGGTGAGTGGCAAAGAGCGCTTGCTCTGAATTCCCAGGGACTATAGAGGTAAATTATGACTCAATTAGAATTAGCACAAAAGGGCAACGTTTCGCCTCAGGCAAAATATGTCGCTCTACAGGAAGGGCTAGAGGATAGCTTTGTCCTTCAAGGATTGCTTGATGGCAGCATAGTAATTCCCGCCAACCGTAATCACAAAACCCTTTCTACCTTCTGTGGTATAGGTCGTGGCTTGAGAACCAAGGTCAACGCCAATATAGGCACATCTACTGACTTCTTTGGATTGGAAACGGAGTTGGAAAAACTAAAAGCTGCCATTGACTGCGGAACTAACACAGTTATGGACTTGAGCGTTGGTGGCGATATCTCCACCATAAGGAAAACTATTCTTGATGCCAGCAGTGTGCCCATAGGAACTGTGCCTATCTACCAGGCGGGCATTGAGGCGATTGACAAACATGGAGCTATTGTTAACATGACAGTCAATGATATTTTCAACGTCATTGAAAGGCAAGCCATAGATGGGGTCGATTTCATGACGCTTCACTGTGGAGTAACTCAAACATCAATAGCAAGGTTAAAGAATGAAGGTAGATTAACTGATATAGTTTCCCGCGGCGGAGCTTTCCTTACAGGGTGGATGCTGCATAATGAGAAGGAAAATCCACTATATGAATATTTTGACCGTTTGCTTGCTATGGCTCACAAATATGACATTACTCTGAGCTTAGGCGATGGCCTGCGCCCGGGATGTCTAGCTGATGCCACGGATAGAGCGCAGATCGAAGAGCTTATCGTCATTGGCGAACTGGTAAAGCGAGCCAGGGATGCCGGTGTACAGGTTTTCGTCGAGGGACCAGGGCACCTACCTCTTGATCAGGTGGAATATAATGTCAAGCTGGAAAAAAGTATCTGTCGAGGAGCTCCTTTTTATGTCCTGGGGCCACTGGTAACAGATATAGGGGCTGGATATGATCATATTGTTGCTGCTATAGGCGGAGCTCTTGCTGCTGCCGCCGGGGTTG
>CAZVCX010000196.1:0-4517 GCA_964626375.1 uncultured Dehalococcoidales bacterium
AAAGTACGATCCGTTATGTAGGATACTGAAAGATCCGAGTGAATCTCCATGTGGCAAGGCGAGTGACAGGTGACAAAGTACGATCCGTTATGTAGGATACTGGGCAGATTCAATCCCGATATCTGTTCCCACCACCAATCTGCTATAATTTAGCCTTATAGTAGTTATGGCTGGTGGCAGTTGCGCGTCCCCGAGCAGCATTTATCGATAGCTCATTTCACCATATGCGCACCGGGCAAAATACCGTGCAAAAATCTGAAGCTGAGCATTCATGGATTTCTGGAAGTAACAAATGGGCATTAACCTCAAGGCATTTCTCCTCATTCTGGATGAGATATTCATAGCGGGCATCATAATCTTTGTGCTCTTGAAAATGGGCATCCAGATCCCGTTCTGGGTCTATATAATCATCGCCGCCGCGTGCGCCGCGCTGTACTGGTTTCTGCGCCGGCTCCTCCTGGACCAGCGCAGAAAGTCGCCCGTTGGCCATGAGGCCATGGTAGGGCTTACAGGAGAATGCATTAGGGAGCTGAACCCCGGAGGCCTGATCCGCGTGAACGGCGAAATATGGAAAGCGGTCTCCAACTGCGGCCTTGTCACTAAAGGAGCAGAGGTTACAATTGAAAATCTACAGGGCCTCACCCTCACAGTAAGAACGAGAAGTGAAGAATATTGAGAGATTACATTATGTCAACTATATCGCCGTACACTCGTTCAAGGGATATATATAGGCTCCTTGCTCCTCCATGGCTCAACTCCAGGTAACGGAGCTCGCCGTAGGCAGCAAAATAATAAAATAGTGAGCAGCTAAAATGCAGATTACGAAAAGGGAAACAGTTTTCGAGGGCAATCATTTAAAATTTATAGAGAAGCATGCCGTAACGAACAACGGAGAGAACTACGTCTGGGAGACTATCGAAAGAAAGAACATCTACAATGGAAGGGCGGTAATAATCGTTCCTCTTACTGAGGAAAGAGAGCTGATCCTGGAAAGAAACTGGCGGGCTCCACTGGAGTCCTTCGTTATCCAGTTTCCGGCCGGCCTCTGTGATAAAGAGAACGAAACTGAAGAGGATGTCGCCAGAAGAGAGCTATTAGAGGAGACAGGGTATATAGCCGGTAAGCTCATTCCCGTTATTACCACATCGCTTTGTCCCGCTACGGTGTCTACCATCGGCGCCCATTTCTTTGCTCCTGATGTTAAATTTTCAGGAAGAGCAAATATAGAAATCATCGAAGAGATAGAGGTCATCAAGGTTGCCCTCGGCGACCTGGATAATTTCCTTCTGAACCTCCCGAAAGGAACACAGCTGGATCTCAGAGTTCCGGGCGTACTCTGGATTATGGCGCAGAAGAAGCTGATTTAGCTCACTTTTTTTTCACTTCATCGAGGAGCAATTTCCTCAAGTGGTCCAGGTTAATGCTATATGGTTCTATGGGCAGGCCCATCCAATCCGAGAACTCCAGGATCTTCTCCGGCTCGTTCTCCATAACTCCGTTATAATATCCCACCGCATCGAGCATTATTGCTCCTCCCGTATGCTGGGGGAAGTTCTCGTTTGCCCTGCCCTTGTCCCAGTCCCGGTACACGTAACGGCGGTACTTCATCCATCCGGGCGTAAGCCAGTAAACATCTCTCCCTGCGCTTATTTTCTCTCTTTCTTCCTCACTGGCCAGCATATCCATGCAATGAGTAGCTTTTATCCTGGAGATACTGACTCCCGGCTCCTCCTTCTCCCTGATAATATCATCAATTCCACGGTATGGATCATCGATATCGATATAGCAGAACTTGCCGCCATACACCACGATAACTCTATTAGCGTACTTCCTGGCAATTCCTATTTTACTTATTAGCTGGTTCTCAAGCTCACGGGGGGCCTCATGCAGTCCGGGCATGGTGTACAGTACCTTACGGGCATCCAGAAGTCCACTGCGTTGCAGAGAGTTTAGCTCCATGTTCAGTACACCGCAGGCAACGATAGCATAATTGGAGAAGGAAAGATGGTCTTCCATATTTTTCTCAGCGAGTTGCTACAAGATGGCTTGTTACTCGATGACTTAAAAGGCCGGCTCCGTAACCTGCAGCGATAGCTTTAGCTTCGTTACTCATCTCTCCTGTTACTAGTCTTCCTTTTCCATCTCTTCGATGCGGCGTCTAATTTCAGATATTTGCTCTAAAAGCTTATGCGATTCAGCTCGAAGCGCCTCAACATCCTGATCGAGTTCTACAGACGGGCCTGTCGTGCTGGCAGGGGGCACTGCACCGCCTATACCAGCGCCCATACCCATACCCATGCCTCGGCCTGCTCCGCCACCTCTTCCTCCACCCATTCCCATGCCCATGCCACGGCCCATTCCCATACCTCCACCCATTCCTCGGCCCGCTCCGCTACCTCTTCCTCCGCCTCTTCCTCCACCCCGGCCCATACCCATGCCTCCACCCATTCCTCCACCACTGCCACCAAATCCAGGCGAATAGAATCCCGAGCCGTAACAGGAACGAGCCGCCACCTGCTCGGGAACTTTCTCGCCCATAATCTCACAGACTTTGGCAGCTACCTCGGGCCCGCCGGTAACGCATCCATAGCAGGGCGCCCTTCCTTCAGCTACTGCCCGGGCAAACTGTCCGCAAGTATCATATCCACATCGCCGGTCATCTACTTTGGGTAAAACATTATATATTTCTCTTATCTTTTCTTTTATGTTCTCCCTGTCTGCCATTATCTATCTCCTTTTCTAGCTATCACATCGCCGCATATCGCTTGCCCGGTCTACTCCAGCTTCCTCTTCGTAAATAGCTCTTGTTTTATCGGGCTATCGGGCAATATTTGCGACTGATTCTCATTCTCGCATGGTATTGTATTCTTTTTGCTCTTTTAGGTCAAGTTTCATGCACCACCTCGCGCAACTCTGGCAAAGTCAACGAACCAGATCGAGAAGAGGCTTCACCTCCCTGTCTATTTGCCCAGCAGCCTGAGAATGAGGTTAACGGCGATGGTCAGCACCACGCTGAGTATCAGACACGTCATAATGGGGAAAAAGAAGCGAAAATTTCCCTTTTGCACGTATATATCGAGGGGCAGCCGGCCCAGCAAGGGGATCTTGTCCCAGAAGGTCAGTGCCAGCCCCAGCAGGACGATGAAAATCCCTACCAGTATCAGGACCTTTCCCATGGAATCAAACATCTTTCTTTCTGGCTATTTCCCGTCAAATTGCATTATTTTTTCAGTCGCCTGTAAGTATATACCCTCCAGCGCATTTTGAGCGTACCACGATGACCTCGGGCAGTCAAATGCAGCTCATTCCCTAAATGGCGGCGCAACGTTTATCTCTATATCGCATTTCGCTGGCAATCTTCCTGCTTCATATCATTACATCCATAGCCGGGATCAGAACACGTCGCTGCCTATGCCAGCGGTCTTTTTGCAACTTGTCGATTATAAAAATTGGTGCTAGCATTATTTTGCAGGAGCAAAGCTCCAGCACATCAGCATTGGGGTGGAGGCTGAAAACGTGTGCAGGCGCCACAGCACCCGCAGAGGGTTATTTATCTTCCTGACGTCGATCGTTGTGCTGTGTCTGTTAATAACCAGCGGCCTTCCTTTTAACGCGCACAGTACGACTGCCTCTGCTGCCAGCAGCCTTATCTACGATTTCGTCGCCCGGGCAGCCGATGCTTCCTGGTCCAGTGAGGCCGGCAACCTGCCTTTTCCCTGCAGCGATAGCGATAGCCGCGGATTTGCTCTCTACAGAAATAACTACCAGCTCGAGGACAACAGCACCTGTACAAGAGCTCTGGAAACTCATCCTCAATGGATAAGCAATGGCTGGATAATGGGCACATATCCCCAAATGACGGTTCCTGCCAACGCCGAGCTCGATGTTACCGTGGGATTTTTCAAGGGAGCCAGCCAGAGCGACGGCGTCGTCTTTGGAGTTAAATTTCAAGAGTTCCTTGGCCTGACGGTGGCGCCGAGGACCCATTCTATCATTGCCCATAAAGCAACTTATGATGGCAAGATGGATTCCGTGGCTAGAGAGCTAAGCTCCCTCCAGGGGAAGACGGGAAATTTCATTCTATATGTCGAAGCCGGCCAGAGCTCCGGGCAGGACTGGGCAGCATGGGCCAAGGCCACGATAGAAGCTCCTTCCGATAACGTGGCCCCTGAGATAACGATCCGCCATTCTCCCTCGGAGGTCACTACCACTGATGCCGTCACCTTTACTGCGCGGGCGAGGGACAGCAACAACATCGCCAGCATATCGATTTTCGTCGATGGTGAGCAGATTGAAGAGTGCTCTCCACCTGTACAGAAAATTGATGGTGATGGAGGAAAATACTGGGAATGCACCTGTACAGCAGGGCCATACGATGAGGGCGCAGTAACCTACCGGGCAGAGGCCAGCGACATCTATAACAACCGTGGCGTCTCAGGAGAAGAAAGCCTTGATGTTGCTCTCGTCATCTCCCAGTTCCGCCCTCCGGTAACGCCCTGCTTCTTCTCAATTACCGG
>CAZVCX010000197.1:0-2889 GCA_964626375.1 uncultured Dehalococcoidales bacterium
CTCGATCTCTTATCCTATATCTTTTTATCATCCTCTGATATCTGATAAGAGATCCTTACCCCCACCATTGGAGCTCCCTGCTAAAGCGCTGAAATCTCCTCCATTGCTCATTATATCTCTTCCCTTGATAGCAGCTTTTCCTTTAATATTAGGAGCGGGAAAACAGAGGAAGACCGAAAAAGTGATGTTGCCAAACAGCGAAGCGAAGCTCAAATCGCTACAGCTAACAACTATGTCCTTAATCATTGGCGACAGCTTTTCACCTTCTTATAGAACAATGATAAAGCAGCAGATTTAGTGTAGAATGCCAATCCAAGGAGGCTACAATGAGTAACGAGATGTTTTCCATTCCACAGAAAGTAATGGAAGCTCTCTCTGAAGTCATCGTTGGGAAAGATGATATCAAGGAGTTGATGCTGGTAACCCTGTTAAGCGGGGGGCACCTGCTAATAGAGGGCTTGCCCGGTACGGGCAAAACTCTCATCGCCAAGACATTTGCTCGCGCTATAAGCGGAAAGTTCAAGAGAATTCAATTTACTCCCGACATGCTACCATCGGATATCACAGGCTTTTACATGTACTCCCCTGACGGCAGCTCCAGGTTCATAGCTGGCCCCATCTTTGCCAACATAGTGCTGGCCGATGAGCTGAACCGTGCAACGCCAAGAACCCAATCAGCCTTGCTCGAGAGTATGCAGGAAAACCAGGTAAGCATCGACGGGACAACACACAGACTGGCCAGCCCTCTAATGGTTATCGCCAGCCAGGTCCCCTATGGAGGGAGCGGCACCTATCCTCTGCCCGATGTACAGGCGGATCGCTTTTTACTCCGCGCTTGGAGTGGATATCCCCAAGAAGAGCAGGAAAGGGACATCGTAAGCAAGATAGATCTCATTGAAGAAAAGGAGACCTCCCCAACCCGGCAGGTAACGGATCCAGGTGAAATTATGCAGCTTCGCCAGGCTATCAGAAACATCTACCTCTCGGAAAAGGTCCGGGACTATATTATGTCATTAATATGGCACACCAGGCGCAACCCCAACGTCCTGGATAGCCCCAGCCCCAGAGCAGGCATTGCTCTCTACAAGACATCCCGTGCCCTGGCGCTGCTCCGGCAAAGGGACTTCGTTATCCCCGATGATGTAAAAGATCTTTTTGTTCCTGCACTTCTTCATCGGCTGAGGATCACTCCAGAGGCCGAGATGGAAGAGGTGAAGCCCATAGACATCATTGAAAAAGCACTGACAGAGGTAGCCGTACCCAAAGAGCCATGAAAAAAGCTCTCAGCATCTATCCCTTCGTGGCGCTGCTGCTTGCTGCCTGTGTTGTGCCTCTGCCACATGCTGGCATAGCCGCAGCGCTGACGGCAGCAAGCGCCTATTTTTTCAGAATAAGGCATCCCTTCTGGAAGCTTCTCCTTGCGCTGGGGCAGCTTCTCATTCTGCCCCTTCTATATGAACCACTGCTGCACTTATTTTCCCCCCTGCTGGCAATGCCTCTAGTCCCCTTGATCGGATATATCTTGAGGGAGAGTGCCCTATCACACCCACCATCTTGCTCCAGCAGACGAAGAGAGCTAACTCCCATTGCCAGATCGATAATGGTTTCTCTGGCAGTGATAGTGCTGGCATCTCTCATGCTGGGCAATCGCACGTTGACGATAACCAGCAGCGCAGCGCTTCTGTTCTTGGCTACAGCGGCAACATATGTCCATATGAGGCTATTGTCATCTCCTTTGAAGTCGAAACAGAAGGAGGCCAGGGCCATTGCCCGTAGCACGAGCAGAGTGATGCTAGAACTCAAAAACACGGCCAAAATATCTCTACACATCGCCTTTAAAACCGACCACAACTGGATTCATTTTGATAGTGCCACCTTTTTTAACATCGGCGGCGAAGTAAAATGCCATCTCATCTTTACTCCCTCGTTATCGGGCCCCTGGGAACCAGAGATCGTCGCCTGCCTTAGCGATACCTGGGGGCTGATCCATACAAGGCAGGTTCTTAAACCTGCGAGAATATATATAGTCCCTCGTGCCAGGTATGCCGAGTGGCTGGCTCGAAAGTATCTGAAGGAAACTGCTGCAGAGGCGGGCGCTATAGCTCCCAGGTTTTCTCCCATCGCAACGGGGAAAGGGCCCAGAGGAGGAGTGGAATACTGCAATAGCCGCGCTTATCTCCCCGGAGATCGAATGAAAGATATTGACTGGAAACATACTGCTCGTAAGGGGGAATTCGTGGTGAAGGAGTTTGAAGAGCAATCGAGGAAGATGGCGATAATCGCCATAAATCTGGTAGCGCAGGATGCAGAAGAGGCAGACGACCTGGTTTACAACCTCGTTCTCTCAGCACTGACCCTGGCCAAAGAAATTATACCCTGCGCCATGGCGGCTTACAGCAGGGAAGAGGTAGTGGCAGCAACTCCATTCCTGAATACCAGGGAGCTGGTTAAGGAGGCACTGCGGTTAGGGAAAGAGATAGTACTACTTACTCCTATGGACAGATATCTTCAGCCCACCGATATTAAGCAACTCCGCAGGTCATTGAGAAGCCTGCAGGAAGTCAATTCAGTACCAGCAAGGAGACTTGAGAAGCTGCTCGAAATCGAAAGACGAGCTGTTGAAGAGGGAAGCAGGATTCATCCCGCAAGAGAAGCTTTGACCAGAGTTACAGCTCGCGCTTCCCTGCCTGCCAGAATAGTGGCGATATCCGCCTGGAATCACGATAGCGAGGCTTTATCACTGACTCTGGAATATCTGGATAAGCGAGGATATTCCAGCGAGGTAATTAAACTCAAAAACAGAGGAAAATCTATCCACGAGCAAGTCCTGTTATCAGCGGCGGAGTTGGCAGAATTCGCATCCGGAGAGCACCCAGCCACCTGAGAGGA
>CAZVCX010000198.1:0-5693 GCA_964626375.1 uncultured Dehalococcoidales bacterium
TGAAAGTACTGGCCTCTTTCCAACTCTTTTCATGCGGAAAGAGAGAATACTCGAAAGAATAAGTTTTGAACTCCTGAGCATCTGGCACGGGAATCGCCGGTCCTGTTTCTCCATCTGAGGAGAGCATTAACACGCTCCGCAGCAAGGTTATATAGAGCTCACCATCCCTTACCTCATGGGCAGGCAGACCCTTGTTAATGAGTCCAATTCCCTTCTCTCCATCCGAATAATCGATCCAGTTCAGCGAGGGATAGACGCCGCATGGGCTTTCTACCCACTCATCTTCAGGGCGGAAGTAATATTGATTTGCAGGCCGATCTACCACACCAAATTGAGTTTCAGATTGATACTGTTGAGAATCAATATCGGTAGAAAATTTGACCCTTATTCTCACTTGAGGATGGCGATTATGGATGGTGGTCAGGAAATCAATCCGGGGTATATCTTGGTAAATGGTAATTTTTTTGGCAAAGGAAAGATATTTGTGGCGATATAGCAATGTCGGCTGCTTATCCACTAGCCGATAAGGCCATCTCAAAGAAAAATAGTCGCCTTCAATATTAATTACACTCCTGAGAGGAGTTTTATTGACCTCGAAGCGCTTCATGACAAATTTACCATATTTTATTCCCCCACCCCTTTCCGTCTTAAAAGCTTGCTCCAGATCCTGACGATGATAATAAAGGTCCCCTATTTCTTCTTCCAGCACCAGTTCATTTCCACTTACTATCGCTCTCCCGTCCTGAAAGACCTCTATTAGCCCATTAGACGGATCAGCTCTGACCTGAAAGAACTGATTTTGAATGGTATTACCACTGATTTTGATCTTTGGAACAGAAGACTTCCTCGGATTTTTCCTTAAGACTCTATAAGTTCGATATCCCAGAGCGGGCACAGTAGCTACAAAACCTAGCTTAACAGTTTGATAAGAATCATCCACATAGCGGGTAGCTTCCAGCACTTCTGCCTCTACTTCTTCTGTACCGCTTTTCAAGCCATCTATCCTCTTTACCTTCCCCTTCTCAAACCACAGGTCGACTTCAGCCCATTCCCTTGTTTCCCAAGAATTGGGATTAAACACGATAACATCTTCACGGCCTTTCAAATTTCTGGAGATGAGCCAGAGCAAATCCTGAATAGTCTGGGGCAGGCGATTTCGAAGATAGGCAAAATTATCCCTCGCTTCTTCATAGCACTCATCCATTCCCGTTCCAGGTACCACATCATGGAAAGCTCCCCATAGAATTTTCTTCCAGCTATCTTTAAACATATCAACGGGATAAGGGATTCCCAGCAGCCAAGCAACAGTAGCCCATTTTTCACAAGCCAGTATCAGGTTCTCATATTCTCTTAAACTCTGTTTTATCCACATGCGACTGGAACAAGCATTGGGGAAAACTTCAGAATACTTGCCGGAATAGAGTTCCCCCTCTCTTACTTCCAGATTTTTCGCATCCCTTTCTAATGCCTGGAAAAAATCCAGAGAGCCAGAAATTTCCATCTTTGAGTCCTGATGATTTCTGTTCCATTTTTTTACCACCCTGCTGGTTTCAGGTTGTGGAAGAGTCACGCCACTTCCAGAGGGCATCAGGATATGCCGCGTACTGGCTTTCCTTTTAAGCGTATCGAAACTTTCTTCTAATCCATTAAGGTCAAGCCCCGCCCGATAGCCAAGGGGCATCCAATGAGCTAGGATCCGGCTTCCATCCAGACCCTGCCACCAGAATTCAGATGGTTCATCCCTATCTACTCCCCGCCGGCAGGCGAAATACTTGTAACCCGATTTCTTATATATTTGAGGGAGCTGCGCATTATAGCCAAAGCTATCTGCAGCCCACATCACCTGGACATCAGCACCAAATTTTTGCTTTACGTACCTTTTCCCAAAGAGTATTTCTCTAATTAAAGTCTCCCCGTTAGGAATCACTGTATCAGCCATCAAGTATTCACCATCGGCAATTTCAATTTTCCCTTTCTTGACAAATTTAGCAATCCCATCGAAAAGAAGAGTATTCCTCCTTTCTACCTCCTCCAGCAGAGAGGTTTGCTCAATCAAAAAGTGGTAATCCGACTTCTCCATCAAATCCACCGCCTGCCTCAAGATCAGGTCGATGTTAATATAAAAGTAGTCCTCTTTGGTAAAAACCCAAACAGCATCATAATGAGTATGGGGGACTAAATATATCCTGTACATGGCAACCTCCTTATAGTTGTTATTGATCATTATTATTGATCTGTGAGTTGTTAACCGACCGCACTTATATGCGAAGAGTTGAATCGAGAAATTCCTACACATTATATGATGAACTTTTATACGATCGCTAGGCCTCCACCACACCAATCAGCCAGCCCATTATGGCTTGGTTGTCCAGCAAAGCTGTCCTTTGACCACGCACGCGCTTGCAGGGGAAAAATACGTCGCAACTGGTGCCAGTTACGCAAATACACTCTCTGCAGTTACCGGGGCGAAATACATAACCTGCACGGGTTGACGGATTAATTCCAGCAGGGTATTTTATGTCAGCCAGAGTTACATCTCCCGATAGTACCAGGCGGTGAACGCATGCTATTAGAAATTTCAGGGAAGGACTTCAGCATAATCAAACAGATAAGATGGAGACCAACTTCAGGTCTCAACATCCTCACGGGCGAAACCGGCGCAGGTAAATCCCTGATAATAGACATCATCGAAATTCTTACAGGAAAAAGAGCGGGAGAGGAAGTTATCCGCGCAGGTAAGGATCACTGCAACATAGAAGGAGTATTCCATCTCAACGATGCCTCACCCGTGCGAGAAATTCTGATAGAGCAAGGGATTGAAAGCGAAGAGACAGTCATTCTGAGCCGCAAAATTAGCAGAGATGGGCATACCTTCAATCGGATAAATGGGCACTCCGTTCCTCTGCGCTTGATTCGAAAGATCGGAGGCGCTCTAATAGACATCTCCGGGCAAAGCGACTCGGTCTCACTCAATGACACGGCGCAACAGTTCCTCCTGCTGGATCGTTATGCCAACGTCAAAGATCTTCGTTCCCAAGTCAATGATAGGGTGGGAAAACTCCACCATCTCGAGAGAGAGCTCAAAGCTCTAGATGCAGATGAAAGAGAAACAGCGCGCCGCATCGACCTGCTTGAATACCAGGCCTCCGAGATCAGGAAAGCTGAAATTCACCATGGCGAAGACGAGGAATTGCAGAGAGAAAGCGCTGTACTGGCCAATATAGAGAAGCTGAAGTCTCTTTCAACAGCAGCCTATCAGGCACTCTCTGGAGATGATATGACCTCTTCTTCAGCCCTCGATAAAACGGGAGAGGCAGCATACTTGCTGAAAGAAATTGGGCAACTGGATGCCAGCCTGGATGAGGTACTAAAGATACTGGAAACCGCTTTATACCAGATCGAGGACGCGTCTCATACGATGAGAGCTTACTTGGATAAGCTCGAATACGATCCGTCAAGATTGGAATGGATCGAGCAACGCCTTGATCTCATCCGCAACCTGAAGCGGAAGTACGGAGATACCCTTACAGCAATACTTGAATATGCCAAAAATGCAGAAATGGAACTGAAACATCTCAACGTTCAGGGCGAAAACAGGGATCAACTACAACGAGAATGCGATTCCCTCAAGGAGGAAATTGGGACGTTAAGCTATGAACTATCGGAAATCCGTCAGCGGGCCGCCATCACTTTAGCTCGAGAGATAGAAGATGAGCTCACTCAATTGAACATGCCTCAGGCTAGTTTTCATGTACATTTCTCTCACCCGGAGGAGGGAGAGAAAATTCTCCTGCCCAACGGGAATAGCTGTACTTTCAACAACAATGGTATAGATGAGGTGGAATTCATGGTATCCACCAATCAGGGAGAGCCTCTCAAACCCCTGGCTAAAATCGCCTCCACAGGTGAAACATCCCGCCTTATGCTAGCGATAAAGAGCGTTCTATCTCGAGTAGATACCATTCCAACGCTGATCTTTGACGAAATCGATATAGGCGTTGGTGGCAGAAGCGGGGAGATAGTAGGAAAGAAACTGGCAAACTTGAGCAAGAACCACCAGGTAATTTGCGTTACCCATCTACCCCAGGTAGCAGCATTCGCTGATTCTCACTACAGCGTCCACAAAGACGTTCTTGATGGATGCACCATCGCCACGGTAAGCTCCATCCCGCCGGAAGCGCGCAGCAAAGAAATCGCTGCCATGATGGGAAACCTGAGCGAATCGACTCGGAAAAGTGCCAGCGAGCTTTTGAGCAGAGCTGCAGAGCAGAAGAGAAACTGAGACCATGAACATACGAGAGGATGCACGAGAAATCATTTACGAAGCCATCAAGGCAGTATTACCCGAGCCCAGCACAAAAGAAGCGCTAGATGGCATTGAAACCAAGGGAGCTATCAGAATCATAGCTATAGGAAAAGCTGCCTGGCGAATGGCCTGGGCAGCACGGGAGAGCTTGCAAGATAGGATCTCTGACGGCATCGTTATAACGAAGTATCAACACTCACAAGGAGACATCACGGGATTCGAAATAATTGAGGCAGGTCATCCCATACCTGACAAAAACACCATCCGGGCTACAATGGAAGCTATCAAAATGGTGGAAGATATCAAAAGCGAAGACCTTTTACTATTCCTGGTTTCTGGAGGAGGATCATCTCTCTTCGAACTTCCATCTGGAAAAGTTACTCTCGAGGAGCTGATAACCATCACCGATCAGCTCGTAAAATCTGGAGCAAGCATTTCAGAGATAAATGCAGTGAGGAAACATCTCTCTCGAGTTAAGGGAGGACGCTTTGCCGAAATGGTCAGACCTGCCAGGATATTTACACTTGCCCTCTCCGACGTTCTGGGCGACAGGCAGGATACCATTGCTTCAGGCCCCGCATTCCCCGACAGCACCACCTGTGAAGAAGCACTGGCAGTAATAAAGAAATATCAAATCGTTATTTCATCTGAAGCTCTGGATACCCTCAAGCGAGAAACGCCAAAACATCTGGACAACGTGACAACAAAGATAATTGGCAACTTATCCCTAGCCTGCAAAGCCGCAGCGCAAACTGCAGGGAATCTGGGGTACAATACAGCCATAGCAACGACGACTCTGGATTGTGAAGCTCGCGAAGCGGGAGCTTTCTTGAGCGCCGTGGCACGCGAGATCATTTCGAGAGACCGCCCATTGCCAAAACCCTGTGCCATTATCGCAGGGGGAGAAACTATCGTCCACGTAAAAGGGAAAGGGGTGGGTGGAAGAAATCAGGAGCTAGCACTTTCCGCTGCCCGTGGCATAGAAGGACTGGACAACATCATAATAGCTTCTGCTGCCACTGATGGCACAGATGGCCCCACTGATGCAGCGGGAGGAATTGTAGATGGAGAATCGATGAAACGCATGAAAGAACAGGGCTATGATGTAGAAGATATCTTGAGAAATAACGACGCTTATCGAGCACTTGAAGCTGCAGGAGACCTATTAAAAACGGGGCCAACGGGCACCAACGTTAATGACCTGATGATACTTTTGTGTCGGTGAATAAAGGAATTCAAAGAGACAAAGCTATGATCAGGAGAATTGATCTTCCCTACTTTGGCCTGCCCGCATTTTTCCCATATACGAGATAATACAAAAATATGGATACCGCTGCGACAATTGCTGCACCCAAATATATTCCCCTGTAACCAGCGATGGGAACGA
>CAZVCX010000199.1:0-5653 GCA_964626375.1 uncultured Dehalococcoidales bacterium
GCATACCCGGACTCTGGAGGAAGTGGGGAAGGAATTCAATGTAACAAGGGAAAGAATTCGCCAGATTGAAGGTAAAGCTTTGCGCAAGCTTCGCCACCCCAAACTTAGCCGCAAGATTAGAAGTTATATAGATTGATTTTTGTTGGCGGCGATCATGTGCATCATGTTTTTGGGCAATTTGCCACGTGAGAATGACTTGGTTAGTTTCTGCAACTGGTAAAACTGGTTTAGTAGCTGGTTGATGTCCTGTGGAGTAGTGCCACTGCCGCGTGCAATGCGCCGACGCCGACTGCCGTTGATGATGGATGGGTTGCGGCGCTCTTCATAAGTTGTGGAAGATATGATAGCCTCTATCTTCTTTAGTTTCTTTTCTCCTTCCTCGTTGGACATGGGCATTCGAGATAGACCTGGTACCATCTCGGTTAGTTGGCCCAGAGCTCCCATTTTGTGTATCTGGCGTATCTGGTGAAGGAGGTCTTCAAGGTCAAAACCTGTGGTGCGCATTTTCTTCTCTAGGTTTTTGGCTTGTTCCTCATCGAAAGTTTTTTGTGCTTTCTCTATCAGGGTCAGAGTATCACCCATTCCCAAAATGCGCGATGCTATCCTATCTGGATAGAAGAAATCCAGGTTGCTTGCTTTCTCTCCAGTGCCCAGAAATTTTATGGGTACTCCGCTGATAAATCGGATTGAGAGCGCAGCGCCGCCTCTAGCATCGCCATCCATCTTCGTCAGGATGAGGCCGGTAATTCCGATTCTGTCGTGAAATTCCTGAGCTATCTTTACTGCCTCTTGCCCTGTCATTGAGTCTACGGCGAGCAAGGTCTCTACGGGTTCTAGTGTAGATTTCATGTCGGATAATTCTGCCATCAGGTCTTCATCAGTATGAGTTCTGCCCTGGGTATCGATAATGACCCACGTTGATGCTAGCTCTTTTGCCTTCACGAGAGCCCGTTGGCAAATAGCTAACGGCGTTATCTTGTCGTTGTTAGCTACTGCTTCTCTTTCGGAATATACTGATATACTTTGTTGCTCTGCTAGCGCGGAGAGCTGTTCTATGGCTGCTGGCCGGCGAATATCACTAGCTACCAACAGGGGGTTATGTCCTTCACTTTTGAGGTGGTAAGCCAGCTTTACGGCCGTGGTAGTTTTCCCCGAACCCTGTAGGCCTACCAACAGGATAATTGAGGGAGGATGGCTAGCTGAGTTCAAACGGCTGCAATCCTTGCCCAGTAGATCGATTAATTCTTCATTTACGATTTTGATGACTTGCTGTGCTGGAGTCAGGCTCTGCAAAACTTCTGCCCCCAGAGCTCGTTTCTTTATGCCGGCCAGCAGTTCCTTGACCACTTTGAAATTTACATCTGCCTCTAGAAGAGCCAGCTTGATTTCTCGCAAGGCTTTATCTATATCGCCTTCAGTTAGCTTACCCTTTCTTCCTAGCTTGTTGAAAACAACGTTTAACTTTTGAGTTAAGATCTCTAACATAGATAGAGAATTGTAATCTTTGCTGGACTTGGCAGTCAACAAGGGGCAGCGGTTGCTATCGTTTAGGAAAAATATGCTTTGCAATGAACAGCGATATCGTAATATTATATGCTTCTGATGGATCAAATCTGGGCTCCGTGGCGCATTGAATATATTCTGCGAGGCAAAGAGGAAGGATGTGTTCTGTGCCAAAAATCTCAAGAAGGTAACGATGAAGAAAATATGGTTCTCTACCGTGGTCGTGCAAATTTCGTTATATTGAATATCTACCCTTATAACCCAGGGCATCTAATGGTAGCTCCCTATAGACATACAGCGGATTTGCAGGATTTAACGCAGGATGAAGTACAGGAGCACTTCGATTTTATTAAGAGGAGCGTAGAAATTTTGCGAAGAGTGATGGAACCAGCAGGATTCAATGTTGGCTTGAATCTCGGCAGGGTTGCAGGGGCAGGGATAGATACGCACCTTCATACTCACGTGGTCCCGCGATGGACCGGAGATAACAACTTTATGCCGGTGCTTTCTGATACCAGAGTGGTATCGGAGGCTCTATGTGATACCTACAAACGGCTGAAGGCTGAAGAGTTTTAGCTCATTGTTTTGCCTGAGGATATGATCCCAATATCTTGACAAAGATAGCTTCTTTTTGTAGTTCCTCAATAGCTTGCTGGCATGTCTGGTCGTTCAGGTGGCCTTCGAAATCGACGTAAAAGACATATTCCCACGGTTTGCTTCTTCCTGGTCTGGATTCCAGCTTGTTTAAATTTATGTTTCTGTTGGCAAATGCGCCCAGAGCGCGATAAAGAGCTCCTGGGATGTGCTTAGCGATGAATACAATAGATGTTTTGTTCTTCTCGCCCGGTTGAGCTTCTTGCTTGGAGATAGCCAGAAAGCGCGTATAGTTATTGACATTGGTCTCGATTTTCGGGGCCAGGACTTCCATGCCGTATATCTCGGCTGCCCTGCCACTGGCTATAGCGGCACAACCTCGCAGCTGTTTTTCTCTGATCATTTTAGCGCTGCCGGCGGTATCGTAGACAGGGATTATCTCTGCATCCATTCCTCTTAGAAACTCGTCGCATTGAGCCAGCGCCTGGGGATGTGAATAAACAGTTTTTATACTGGTGAGGCGTTCTCCTGGTAGAGCCATCAAGCAATGGCTAATTCTGAGAACAATTTCAGCGCATATCTTGAGGGGATATGCCAGCAGCAGGTCATATGTCTCATTGATGCTGCCCGCTTGAGAGTTCTCTATTGGCACCACTCCAAAGTTGACCTTGCTTTCTGAGGTTGCCTGGAAAACATCGTGAAAGCGACGGCATGGCAGAAAATCGATGTCTTTGCCAAAAAGTTTTATAACGGCGTCTTCGCTGAAGGCACCCCGATCTCCCTGGAAGGCAATTTTGAGCATCGTCTCCTAGTATAGCTTGATTTCGCTCAATTTTGAAAGCGGGAATTATCTCTGCCAGAAGCGTGGCACAAATATCATGAGAACCGTAAATAATTCCAGCCTGCCCAGCCACATACATATGATCAGTATAATTTTTGCGGCTGAGGGGAGCCCGGCGTAGCTCGAGGCGGGGCCAACTTCCCCCAGTCCTGGCCCCACGTTGCCGAGAGAAGCAGCTACGGCTGAAAGAGATGTTTCCATGTTAAGTCCCATGAAGCTCAGCGTTATGGATGCGATGACGAAGATTGTAAGATAGAGAAAGAGAAAAGAGATCGTATCGCGCAGTATATCTTCGGGGAGCGTCTTCTGATTATATTTAACCACAACTATTGCCTTGGGAGTGATGACCCTTTTCATCATTTTCCAGGAACGCTTTAGAAGTGTCAATAGGCGCACCACCTTTATCGCGCCTGAAGTGGAACCACCGCAGCCTCCAATAAACATCAACGTCAGCAGCAGCATGCACGCTCCGCTGTGCCAGGCACCGAAATCGGCGGTGGCAAAACCAGTAGTGGTCATGATAGAAAGTGCTTGAAAGAGGCTCTCTCGATATGAACTGGCCCCCATGAGGGAAATGAGCAGCGCCGTGGCCACCGCTAGGAGGATGACGTAAAATCTGAATTCTTCATCTTTGAGCACGTTTAAGTCGCCTTTGATCGTGCGATAATGAAATATGAAGTTCATGCCGGCCAGAAACATAAAGACCATGATGATATATTCGGCTGTGGGGTTGGCGTAGGCGGCGATGCTTTCCGTTGTGGGAGTAAATCCTCCGGTGGACAGAGTACAGAGGGCGACGCAAATTGAGTCGAAGAGAGAAAGTCTTGCCAGCAAGTACAGGAGGCCTGCTTCCACTGCCGTGAGAGCTACGTAAATTATCCAGATAGACCGCGCTACCGTTCTGATTCTGGGGCGGAATTTTTCGTAGACGGGACTGGGAAACTCCTGAGCAAAAAGCTGGGATCCCCCCACTCCCAGTTTGGGCAGAATGGCGATGAACAGCGTGATTACTCCCATGCCTCCCAGCCATTGAGTGAGACTGCGCCACATAAGTATACTCCTGGGGTGCATTTCTATGTTCTCCAGGATGGTCGCGCCGGTAGTGGTAAACCCGGACATGGATTCGAAGAGAGCATCGGTAAAGTTACATCCCCAGAATAGGTAAGGTGCCATGCCCATCAGCGCAATCAGGAGCCAGGTAAAGGAGACCACGCTGAATCCATCAGCGCGCTCTATTTCTCTGGTGGTTTTGAAGCATAACTCGAGAGCTATTCCAGCGACGAGAGTAATCAGGAGAGAATAGAGGAATATTTGCCAGTTCTCGCCGTAGTGTAGGGCCAGGATCAAGGGAATTATATATCCTAGGGCGAGGAATTTTAGAATTGACCCAACGAGGTGCAGGGTTAACTTTACCCTTGGGTAAAACATTTATTTATGAATTCTGTTCCCCGCTTGGAGAATTCTCCTTTTATGACGATGGTGAGGTGATCTTCAGGCTGTATTTTGTCTTCCTCGCTCAGATAAGTATCTCCTCTTTTTAACCAGAGAACTTTCGTTCCTTTGGGATTATCTAGCTCTTTGATGCTCTTGCCCACGCAAGTCATGCCGATTTCAACTTCTACATCGAATACTTCGGCGTTGTTGATATAGACGAAGTCCTTTACATAAGGTTGTAAAATTGTATGATATATGTGTTTTGCTACAACGGCATCTGGTTTTACCTGGACATCTATCTTGGCTTCCTTAAAGGCCTCGGCATGGACGATATCGTTTAATATGGAAATGACTTTCTTAGCCCCGATTTCTTTGGCCAGCATGCAGGCCATCAGATTGTCTGAATCGTCATTGGTTGCAGCGATTAGAGCTTTGGCGTTCTTGACACCGGCCTCCTCCAGCACCGATTTCCTGGTAATATCTCCTTCTATGACCATGACATCGGAGGACTCGGCCAGTTCGCTGCATTTTTCCTTGTCTGAATCGATTACCACTACTTCTTCACCCGCCTGTTGAAGAACCTCGACCAAGCTTCTTCCAATGCTACTCAATCCTGCTATTACAAAGTACATGTCGGCACTCTCCTTAAGTCATTCTCTGTTTCTTTAGATCGTTAGAAATTTGGTATTTGTTCTGGAAATGATAGACAGTCCGATTTCATGACTTACCACATCGCTCTTTATCTGGCTTGTCCTCCACAGCAACTGCATATCCCAACGGGAGGCGATTTTAGTGCGTTCTGGGGGGATTGTCAAATGACGATCTTTTTAGCTCCTCGAGCCAGCTTATGGATTTGCTCTCTTTCTGCAGAAGGTATTTTATGTAATTCTGCAATATTTGTGCTAGCTCTGAGGATAGGGCAGGTCTCAATTTCACTCGCCTTGCTGTGTCGCAGTCGCAAGTTTCCCACAGTCGCATTGTTTTCAGTGCAGTGGCTGATATGGGATACGCCCCATATTCCTTTTCTGCGCATAATGGACATAATATGCCTCCCTCTCTGGGACTGAAGAAGTTGGTCGTTGACTTGAGAGGAGCGGTGCATCTGACACATTTTTGTAGTTGTGGTCGGTATCCCGAGCAATCGAGGATATGGAGTTCGAAGTAGCGCAAGACGGCTTCCTTATTGGCCGCTTTGGGGAGTTGATGCAATGTGTCGAGTAGCAATTCAAATAGTGTGGGGTTAGTGCTGTTTTCCATGGTGAAGAGGTCTACGAGTTCCAG
>CAZVCX010000200.1:0-2569 GCA_964626375.1 uncultured Dehalococcoidales bacterium
CCTACACTCATGAGCTGTCTTTCGTGACAAAAATGCTGGAGGCTCAGGAAATCCCCGTGTTATCTCTGGACGTAGAGTATGGTACCGCCAGCTCAGGTCAAATTCAGACGCGAGTCCAAGCCTTCCTGGAGATGCTGGAAGGGAAGAGAAAATGATAAATCTCCAGAGTGCCAGTGAAACCATCAATTACCTTTTAAGAACTTTCCGGCTATTACAGAAGGTGGGCCGCAAACATCCCGAGGTACGAAAGCACGAGATACTGTTCTATCAACTGCTGGAGAAATATTTCACCCGCATTTTGAATGCCAGAAAGGAGGGCAATTTTATAGCTACACATACCACCTTCATGCCGGGTGAAATACTTTACGCCATGGGCATCGTCCCAATGCAAACTGAATGGACCAGCTGGATACTGGCCCTTTTCACCAAGAGAGGCACTGACTTCATTTCTGAAGGAAGAAGGTTGGGTTTAACCAATGAGGTATGTTCAGCACAACGAGGGATAGCTGGAGCTTTTTCCCTTGGGACCCTACCTCGACCCGATGCCGTCATATGGTCCAACCTGATTTGCAACAACATCGCCAAGAACGGTGAACTGATAATGGAAATTAATCGCTGCCCTGGCTTCTTCCTGGACCACCCTCTGGGAGATAGCATTGCCGAGCGAAACTACCTGCTGGGAGAAATGGACGACATGATACATTTCCTGGAAGAGCAATCCGGGCGAAAAATGGACTGGAACCGCTTATCGGATAGCGTAGCCGGAACGATGAGACAGATAGAAATATCCCGCCAGATCTGCGAGTTACGCAA
Organism: uncultured Dehalococcoidales bacterium; assembly: GCA_964626375.1. GTDB lineage: Bacteria > Chloroflexota > Dehalococcoidia > GIF9 > AB-539-J10 > M55B177. The sequence goes on from CAZVCX010000200.1 coordinate 814, forward strand.
GGCGGCACCATCTCCCTTCCACCCCCAGGAATTCATGGAAATGCTCACCATTACATACCTCTTTCAGGGACAACCCGAGGCAACTGAATACCTGGAAATGCTATACGAAGACCTATCTTTATCAGTATTAGAGGGGAGAGGAGCAGTTTCTCCTGAGCGTTTTCGTGTGATGAGCATCTTTCTGTCGCCAATCTACAGGGCTCCCTTTCTGGAGAAATTTTCACAAGACCACGGCATGGTCAGTGTAGCTGAACCCATTTTCACGCAATGGGAGGAGGGCAAACTTGATCCAACCAGACCACTCGATAGCCTCGTTCAGAAATTGTACATGCTTCCGGAGAGAAGCCTTTATAGCCCGGTAGAAGAGCGAACACTAAAGAAAATAGTTGATTGTGCCAGAGAGTACAAGGTCGATGGAGCCATTGCCTACGCCGATGTCGCCTGCCAGCATACGTGTGCTTTAATCAAGCTTTTCAAGGATGTACTAAACGAGATAGACGTACCCCTGCTTATACTGGATTGCGATCTCGTTGACCAGACGGTTACATCTGAAGAGGATATGAGGGAAAAACTAGAGCAATTCCTTGAACTACTGGAAGACCGCTAATTTAAATCTGAGCAATTTACTATATGAAAGCGCTGGGAATAGATATAGGCAATCTAACCACTAAAGTGGTCATCCTGGATAATAAAAAAATTCTCTATCGCAGCATAGAGACCTCTACTGATGATAGCGATTCAAGCGCTAACGAGGCCATTGGCAGAGCTCTAAAAGACATTCAAATCGATGCCAGCGAAGTCTATGTCGTAGCGACCGGCGCGGGAAGAAAATTCGTTTCTGCAAGTCAGGCCCAGAAAGCCACCACCACCTGCCTGGCGCGAGGAATATACCACCTTTTCCCTTCCGTTCGAACTGCAATGGATATGGGTGGAGAGACCGGCACAGTTATCAAGATCCATAAACAGGGACGGCTCAGCGATTGGGCAAATCATGACAAGTGCGCTGCTGGCACCGGCGTTTTCCTGCAGCAGGTATCCAAGATAATGCAAATATCCATGAAAGAAATGTCAGACCTCTCGCTGCAAGCCAAACGCAGGGCTGACATCTCTGGCACCTGTGCTGTATTTGCTGAGTCCGAGATCGTATCGCATATTCACCGCATGCCCCCAACGCCCAGAGAAGAAATTGTAGCCGGAGTATACTTCTCCATGGTAAACCGCGCTATATCACTGTGCAAAAGAGTAGGCATTGAAAAAGACGTAGCCGTTAGTGGCGGTGTAGCTCTGAATGCCGGGCTGATAAAAATACTGGAGCAAGAGCTGGATTTCCAGGTTATGGTTCCCGAAGAGCCACAAATTATAGCTGCCCTGGGAGCAGCCATAATAGCTCAAGAACACATCGAGGGAGGATGAAACATTGCTATTTGCCGGCATAGATATCGGCTCGCGGAGCGCCAAGGCAGTAATAATGAAGGATGATGCTATTCTGTCATCAGCGATATGCGATACTGGTCCTGAGAGCATAAAAACATCTTACAAAGTGATAGAGCGGGCCCTGAACAGTGCGGGCCTGTCGCTTGATGACGTCGATTACACCGTCGCTACAGGATATGGAAGGGTGCTCGTTCCCTTTGCCAATGAGAACATATCTGAAATAAGCTGCCATGCGCGTGGAATTAACTGGTACTTCCCTTCAGTGAGAACGATACTGGATATGGGAGGACAAGATTGCAAGGCTATTAGCTGCGATGGCAAT
>CAZVCX010000201.1:0-3312 GCA_964626375.1 uncultured Dehalococcoidales bacterium
TCTGCAAGGAGGATGAGAGAATGAAGCTGACAGTTATAGGGTTGGGGCAATGCGGTTCCCGGATCGCCGATCACTTTGCCCGGTTGAACCTGAAGGCGCGCTCTGAACGCAAGGCCACTATAGCACCCATTGTCCTGGCGATGAATACCGACCAGGCGGACCTGACGGGGCTGAAATATATTAAGAACGATTACAAGCATCGCATACTCATCGGGCTACGCCAGACGTTGGGGCATGGTGTGGGCAAGATAAATGAGCTGGGAGCACAACTCGCCAGGGAAGACGGCGATAAGGTACTGGAAGCCATAAAAAACGATCCTCAATTTTATGAAACGCATGCCTTCCTGGTAGTGGCTGGCGCTGGTGGTGGCACTGGATCGGGCTCCCTGCCCGTGATAGCCAGGATGATCAAGGAGAGGCACATAAACAAGCCAATTTATGCCCTGACCGTGTTGCCGTTTGAGCACGAAGAGTCCAGCGAGGACCGCAGCGTTTACAATACCGCTATTTGCCTCAAATCCATCTACGATATCGCAGATGCGGTTTTTCTGGCCGATAACCAGAGATATGTCAGGAAAGACAGCAGCCTGGTGAACAATATCGAGCAAATTAACCGGCAGATAGTAGAGCCTTTCTATGATCTGATGTGTGCCGGCGAGGTAACCAAGGGCAAAGGCGTGGGCTCGCGGACGGTGGACGGAGGAGATATAATCGCTTCGCTGGAGGGGTGGACGTCCTTCGGTATGGGACGGACCGAGCTTCCCTCGTTCCGTTTTCCCTGGGAGATAAGGAAAAAGACCTTCCGGGAGAAGGCGGTGGAGAGCTTTCGGGGAACGCAGGCCCTCGATGCGACGTTGAGCGAGCTTTCCGTTACCTGTGATCCTGCCAGTGCGGCACGGGCGCTTTATATCATTGCCGGTCCATCAAGCGAAGTGAACGTGGATATGACCAAGAGTATCAGCGACTATATCAGGGAGCTGGCACCCACTGCGCTTATACGCGGCGGCGATTTTCCCGGAGAGAAACACTTCATAGACGTGACGCTGCTTCTTTCCGAGCTATCCACGGTGCCCCGGGTGAGAGATTACTATGAAAAGGCTACCACCTGGGCGGGAGGACACAAGGAGCAGGTGGCTGAGGTCAAGAGGAAGCTCGATGCCATGGCGGAAGCGGGCAGAGATCTGCCCACGCTATCATAGAGAATTTCTTCTTTTCCAGTAGCTTGCCAGATGTCCCGTGGCGGCAGCGGCCTCGCTGATGGTTAAGAAGAGGGGAACTCGCGCTTCGATCAGGCGCGTCTTCTGCTGTGCAAGAAAGCGCCAGCGCCAGTTATCGAGCTCCTCGGCGCCATAGGCTGGCAGGGAAAGCACTCCTAGCAGTGGCTTGTTAATCTCTTCCTTCAGGCGCAGAACATCGCTAACCTGCCTCTCCAGCAGCGAGATCCAGATGTCCTTCTCAAAGGGCGATTCTACCGCTATGTTGAACGATAGCAGGTCAAACTGGGAGCTCTTCCCCATGAGCTCCAGCAGCGCCGTCTCCGCTCCGCCGAGAAGGTTGGGTAGGGGCATATCCGATACGTCGACTGGGTTCTTGATCCAGCCATAGTATTTGTTTTCCGGGAACTGGTGCTTTATCTTCTGAGCAATGCTGGAAGGCACGGGGAGAATGTCGAAGCCGGCTTCGCCCCAGGCGTCTGCCGAGAGCACGCTCCGGCCGCCGCTCCCGCCTACTATGGCCAGCGATCTTCCTTTAACGGGGGGAGCGAAGCTGAAAGCTACCATCATGTCCGTCAGCTCTTCCAGCGTGGCAACGGCAACGGCGTTGGCTTGTTTCAGAACTCCATTCCATGTCGATAGGGAGCCAGCTAGCGCTGCCGTGTGAGAAGCTGCTGCCTGAGCACCGGCGGAGCTCCTTCCCGCTTTGAGCACGATGACGGGCTTGTCAGGAGTCGTCTGCTGAAGCTGCTGGAAAAATTTCTTGCCGTTTCTTGCTCCTTCAAGATAGCAGGCTATTACGTCGGTTTCCGGGTCGTGCCGCAGGTATTCCAGCAGGTCGGCTTCGTTGGTATCATCGCCGTTGCCATAGCTGAAGACCTTGCTGAAGCGTATGCCCCGCGCGGCGGCATAGCGGACGAGCTGGTTGGGAATTCCGCCGCTTTGCACGAATAGACCGACTCTTCCCTGTTCACGGGGGAAGTCGAAGCCAAAGGAAATGCCCGCGCCTGGATTGTAGAGGCCGAGGCAGTTAGGACCGAGGATGCGGATGCCAAGCGCGCGCGCGCGCCGCAGCGTTTCTTCGGTGGTGGGCCGATCGAAGTCTATGGCAATGAAGTGCACCATCTTTACTCCCTTTCCCCGGCAGTCGGAGATGACATCGGGAGCACTGGCGGCGGCAAGACAGGAAATAACGTAATCAACGGAGCCCGGAATGTCCTGCAGTGAAGAATAGCATTTGAGCCCGAAGAGCTCATTTTTTTTGGGGTTCACGGGATAGATCTGCCCCTGATATCCGTACTGGGTACAGCCTTGCAGGTAGACATGCCCCCATGAGGGAGGTGTATCGGAGGCTCCAACAATAGCTATAGAGCGCGGGTTGAAGGCAAGGTCAAGTTGCTCAAAAGACATGCGGTGAGTATATCATGAGAAGTGCTTCGATACAATAGACCCTGGCTAGCTAAACATATAGATCCACGTTGAAGAACTTCCTCTGTCCTTCTCAGAGAGCACCTGACATAACTCTTCATGTGCCGTATATATGCGAAGGCTTCATTTTAGAGTTAGTTGCGGTGGTATTTTGAGCTACTTGCTGGCTACAATGCCATCAACAGCCTTGTGGAACCGCTGCCACTCAGCTACTTTTCTGCCCAGGAACTGGCGCCCCTTCTCGGTTAACGTGTAATAGCGCCGCTGCTGGTTGATAGCGGCCCGTTGCCAGGTGCTGAGTACCAGCCCTTCTCTTTCCAGGCGGCGCAGCGCCGAGTATATGGTGCTGCCGGTGAAGTTGAAATAGCCGTGGCTTCTGCTATCCAGCTCCTTGATGATCTGATATCCGTGCATGGGTAACTCGGCGATGAGAAAGAGCAACAATGGCTCTATGGTCCCGCGCAATAGCTCCTTGAGGTAACTTTGAGCCATAACGTAATAAGTATATCATTTTGCACAGGACATGCCACCTTGCTTGTTTTGTTCGTGCAGAGCCATTGACTTTCGCCTGAAGGTAAATTACAATCTAAACTGCCGTAGATTTTCATTGGCCAGAATGTTGGGCTTATAAAGATGTTGTGGGAGAAGCACCGCGGACTCAGGAGGAATC
>CAZVCX010000202.1:0-4184 GCA_964626375.1 uncultured Dehalococcoidales bacterium
TTCCCTGACAGATGAAATATCGGAATCTTTGAATGAACAATCCAATGTATGTCGGGGGAAAATCATGGCGAGCTTATTCTTTGAACCAAGCACCAGGACGAGGCTGTCCTTTGAAACTGCAATGCTGAGACTGGGTGGCCATGTCATAAGTGCTATTGATATAGGATCAAGCTCGCTATCCAAGGGCGAAAGTATTGCTGACATGGCAAGGGTAGCTGGTAGTTACGCCGATATAATCGTTATCAGACATCCATGGGAGGGAGCTGCTAAAGTCGTTGCTGATTATGCCGGTATCCCGGTAATAAATGCCGGCGATGGTAGCCATGCGCACCCCACGCAAACTCTATGTGATCTCTACACGCTAAAAAAGGAAAAACACACCATCAAAGGCTTAAAAATTGCCTTCTGGGGAGATCTTAAGCATGGGCGGACCACCCACTCTTTGAGCTATGCGCTGGCCAGATTTGGCGCTACTATACTCTTCCACCCCAAACAAGGATTGGAGATGCCGGAGCACATCTTGAGAAAGATAACTACAGAGTGCGGGGGTAAATTAGAAAGAGATGCCGCAGCTCTGAGAAATACCTATGGGGAAAAATTTTTCCCCGTAGAGGCTGTCTATACAACTCCTACCCAACCTCACCAGCTGGCAATGTTACCCGATATCAATATGCAGATCGAATTCAAGACGGGGGTCGATGCCATTTATGTTACCAGGCTGCAAAGGGAAAGAATGACTGATCCTTCTGCCAGAAAAGAGGACATACAAAGTGATTATCCTATAGTGAATAAAGAACTGCTCGCAAGAAAGGAATTCAAAGAAGCCATAGTAATGCATCCGCTACCACGCGTTGATGAATTGGCTTATGAAATAGATGCTGATCCCCGAAGCATGTATTTCAAACAAGCTGCTCGTGGAGTTCCTGTAAGAATGGCACTCATATCCCTTTTGCTGGGAGCCAGAAACGTCAAAGCCCCAGAGAAAGCCAACTTTGTTGAATCCAAGCCGCATTATCCCATTTACAAACGTAACACCAAGACCAAATGTCCCAATCCAATTTGCGTATCAAACCAGAAAACGGAGATAAAATACATCGATCCTGAATTCAGGATTGTAAGTCTCGATCCGTTGATACTGGAATGTATCTATTGTGAACATGAACTCCACCCCCAATTCGTTGCCAGTTTAGATCAGAACGAAAGCAAAACGGGACACAAAATATACCACAGGGCGAACAGCCGATGGATTCGAAAGATCAAGCCAGATAATTTGATCGTCTTTGCCTCAGAAGAGGAAGCCCAGAATCAGGGATACAAACCAGATAGAGATGTGGCACAAAAAGGCGAAAACTATGAATAGTTCCTCTCCTCTACTTATATTGGGCGGTCACATCATTGATCCCGGCCAGAACATAGACCAAATTGGGGATCTACTAATTATCGACGGCAGGATAAAACAAAGAGGAGAGAGAATTGCCACTAAACCAGGATACTCGACAATAGATGCCAACGGCCTGGTTATATGCCCCGGTTTCATAGACCTGCATTGTCATCTCCGTGATCCTGGATTCGAAGACAAAGAGACCATCGCCACCGGAACAAAGGCCGCTGCTAGAGGAGGATTTGCTACTATTTGCTGTATGGCAAATACTGCCCCCCCACTGGATAATCCGGAAACTATAGACTACGTAATACAAAAGGCTCACAAAGAGGGCTCCTGCAACGTTCTCCCCATTGGATGCGTAACCAAAGGAAGAGTGGGCAGAGAGATTTGCAACATGGCCGAACTAGCGGATGCAGGGGCAATCGCCTTCAGCGATGACGGCGAACCAGTTTCCAACTCCCTGATCATGCGTCGCGCCATGGAGCGTTGCCTCGATCTCGACCTGCCAATTATTAACCACTGTGAAGACAAGTCTCTTACCATAAATGGAACTATCAATGAAGGCCGCATATCCAGAACATTTGGGTTAAAAGGAATCCCCTCTGCCGCCGAGGAAATCATGGTAGCCCGGGATATCGCGCTGGCGAGACTAACTGGAGCAAAAATTCACATAGCCCACGTTAGCACGCGCGAATCCATTGAGCTTATACGCCATGCCAAAGAGGAAAATATTGCGATAACAGCCGAAGTTACGCCGCACCACCTATCACTAACGGAGGAGAGCATCATTCACGGCAGATGGAATACAACTAATTCCTCAAGGGAGAATCAATCTCAATACGATACTCGAGCCAAAGTAAACCCTCCCCTACGAACAGAAGAAACTATAAGACACCTGCTCAACGGGCTCAAAGATGGCACTATCAATGCCATTGCCACCGACCACGCTCCACATACATTGGAGGATAAGAAATGCGATCTTGACAGGGCAGCCTTTGGAATCAGTGGCTTCGAAACGGCCCTTGGCTGCCTGATGAACCTGGTTCACGAAGGTAAAATAAATTTGACTACTTTGATCTCCAAGTTAACCTGTGAACCCGCAAATATTATTGGCAAGAGCAATGAACTGGGCACATTGAAAGAAGGAGTATCTGCCAATATTACCGTGATCGCTCCTAACCAGGAATGGACGGTAGATGCCAGTAATTTCGTCTCCAAGGGAAAGAATACTCCCTTTGATGGCTATAATTTCAAAGGCAAGGTGGTGGCAACTATTGTAAATGGCAAACCTGTCTATCTGGATAAATCCTTCACCACCATAAGAAATAACTATTTGAAAGATCCTCCGCATGATGAATAGAGGTGAGACAAATGAACTCGGCTGAGAAAAGGATAACCATGTTTGGAGGCAAAGGAGGAGTTGGGAAAACAACGTGCGCTGCAGCTACAGCTACCAAATTTACCCGCGCAGGGCAAAAGACGCTGGTTATCTCGACCGATCCCACCCCATCTCTCTCAGATATCTTTGAAACCAAGCCATCTAGAGGGCCAACTCAGGTTAGCAACAATCTCGACATCATAGAATTCCAAACGGATGACATAAAAGAGATGTGGAATAGAAAATTTGGTCACGAGGTATATGAAGTCTTCTCCAGCTTCGTATCAATAGATTATGATAGTTTCGTTGACTTCATCACATCGATCCTCCCCACCATAGGAGAAGAGTTTACAGTAGATTACATCAGAGAACTGAGCCTTACAAAAGTCTACGATAGAATCGTCTGGGACACTGCACCTCTAGGACAAACCATAAAGCTCCTCACAACGCCAAACATGCTACAAGAACACCTTAAAATTGCCCCCCGTATCTACTCCAAAATAAAGCTAGGCAGAGAAAGCAATCGCCCCATTCTTGACATCATCAGAGGATGGAGCGACCTTTCTGGAGAAGATATGAATTTCTTAAGGAATGAAGTGAATTTCATCATGGTCACTATTCCCGAAAGCCTTGCTGTTCAGCAACTCGATGACGCATTTTTTGATTTTGAGAGGCAAGGATTGAAATTCAGCCAAATAATCATCAACAATATAATACCTGCTTCTACATCAGTTTTCTTCTCCCAGAAGGCACACCTTCAACAAAAATACATCGAGTTAATCCACAAGAAGTACAGCGATATGGAAATAATTGAATTGCCACTATCCTCCATTGAGATAAAGGGCTTAGCTAGAATAGAAGAGACAGGAGAAATTCTCTTTTCACGTTGAGTTAGAACGATGGCCAGGCAAAGTACGTTAACAAAAAACAACAGGTACTTTAAAATCCAGCCATTTGAAAAATATGTGGAAGCAGTAGACTGAGTTGAAACAGACCGTTGCTCGCATAATATCCAATGAAAAGGTCACCTACAATACCCACCTTATCTGGTTAGATGCTATAGAAATAGCATCTTCTGCACAGCCAGGCCAATTCGTCAGCATACGTTGCGAAAATTTACTATTGCGCCGCCCTTTCAGCATAAATCAGGTTAATTCAACCCGTATAGCCATTCTTATTAAGATTATCGGAGAGGGTACTCGCTGGCTAGCCAGCCAGCGAAAAGGGCAAAGATTAGATATTTTGGGCCCTTTGGGACATGGATTCACCATTGAGCCTTCAGCCAAAAATTTACTGCTGGTTTCTGGAGGCATTGGCATCGCACCGCTTATTTTTCTGGCTCAACGAGCCTACCAGCAGCACTCAATAACTCTGATTTACGGGGCGAGCACTTCTACAGAACTCTGCCCATTTTCAGCCCCA
>CAZVCX010000203.1:0-4604 GCA_964626375.1 uncultured Dehalococcoidales bacterium
GCGCTCTATATCAGAGAGCAAAAGGTCGGCTCGTTTATACATGGTGGCGCGGCGAGCGAAACCCAGCGTCATCGCATTGGTATCCAGATGAATGCCTGTAAGCCGCTCTACTTCATCCAGCAGAGTACGCTTTGCTTCAACATGAGCTCGCCGGATTTCATCGAGGGGGATGCTCATCGCGTATCGCAGGTAGTTGTTATCTCTACGCCATTCAGGAATATATTTATCGTATAGCTGCTGGAAAGAATCCGCGGCCCAGGTAACAGCGTGAACTCCGTTAGTAATGGAGTTGACCTGGTAGTCAGGATACATACCGCGGGAAATCTGTCCGTGGCGCATGGCAACGCCGTTGATGTAGCGCGAAAAGAACAGGGCGAGGTAGGTCATATTCAGGGTGCCATTGGGGCAAAAAGCCGAGCCCCTAAGAACATTGGTTTGCTCTTCTCCTATTACACTTTGCACCAGGTCAAAAGAGAAGTTGTCCTGACCTGCGGAGACAGGAGTATGCGTGGTAAACACGCATTTCCGCCGGACTTCTTCCCTGTCAGCGTCACTGGCTCCTATGCTATGGCCATGACACCTCTTGTTCAATAGCGCAAGAGCCAGAAGAGCGGAGTGTCCTTCATTCATGTGGTATGTTGATATGCGATCGTGCCCCAGAACCTGCAACATCTCCACGCCTCCCATTCCCAGTACCACCTCCTGACAGAGGCGATAGCGGTCATCGCCGCCGTAAAGATAATCGCTAAGTGCTCGGTCTTCGGGAGCATTTTCAGGTAAAGCTGTATCCAGGAAGTACAGCGGCAGGCTGTATCCGGTGATGCCCTGTATCATATATCGCCATGCGCGTACGAGCACTCGCCGTCCTTCGATGGTAACCACGACGCACGGCTCCATAGGCTTCAGGATCTTCTCTGGCAACCACTCGCACGGGATCTCCGACTGGTTGCCGTGCGCATCAAGGCGCTGGCGGAAATAACCCTTATGATGCAGTAACGTCATGCCAACCAGCGGTATATGCAGGTCGGCAGCAGCGCGCAGCGTGTCCCCCGCCAGTACGCCCAGTCCACCGCTGTACGTAGGAACGGAGGCATCGATGCCCACCTCCATAGAGAAGTAGGCCACTAAGGGCGAGGAATTCACGGACTTGCATTCACCTGTTATCACAAATTTTCCTGATGTTGGGCTATCCCTGCTTCAAGCTACTTTCCCCTGTCCGTGATCATTCCTTAAATATCCAGTAACAATATCCGCAGTAACGTTCCATATTTCGCTGATTATCACCTGCGATAAGCGTAACCAGCAAGAGGGTGAACTACGGCATCGGAAGCAATTATACTATTGCCTTCGCTGTTCCATCAAGATTTTTCATCCGCTCGCGTGTCAGGCAGCGCGCCTTCTCCATACTGGCAGCGCTATGGTAAATTGTGTCTTGCTCATGCCGCTGGAGGACATGTAAACTGGAAGTATGATTACCGTAACTCGCAATATCCATATTGACGAAAGCGAGATCCAGGAATACTTTATTCGCGCCTCAGGACCCGGCGGACAGAACGTCAACAAGGTCGCTACCGCCGTGCAGCTCCGCTTTGATGTGGCTCACTCGCCTTCTCTGCCGGAGGAAGTCCGCCAGCGCCTCATTTCGCTGGCGGGCAATCGGATTACAGAAGACGGTATACTGGTTATCGATGCTCAACGCTTCCGTACGCAGAAGCGGAACCGCGAAGATGCAACCGGCCGTCTTGTGGAGTTAATTCGCAGCGCAGCACACAAACCAAAAACCCGTCACAGAACAGGACCAACGCTGGCGGCAAAGAAGCGCCGCCTGGAGAGCAAACGCCGCATCGCCAGCCGTAAACACACGCGGGGGCCGGTCGATCCCTTTAATGAATAACGAGCAGCCACATAATCTGTAACAAATTCCCGCTTTTTCCGTTATTTGATATATGAAAATTAAATCAAAGGCACTGCTGGTAGCTTCTGCCATTTTGCTGGCTTCTGCTCTGGGAATAACGGCGACATCTTGCAGCTCTGGTAATGCTCCCACCGCGGACGGTCCGCAAGCGGCGGATGATCCCTCCCCTGCTGCACAGACCCTTAGCGAGGACGCCTATAAAGCGCACATGGTCTCGCTTGCGGAGAAGATCAACGGCGAAATATATGCTCTGCAGGAGCTGCTAATAGTTCCGGACCTGGATAGTGAAGAGTGGCATGAAGAAGTAACGCTGGCGCTGTCGGAGATCATGGCGCTCTGCAATGCGGCGGGGCAACTGGTGCCTCCGGACTCAATGCTGGAAGAGCACCTAACTTACCTTGAGACGATAGTGCACATCACCGGCGCAGGAGATACAGTGATGAGCGGTATGGAAGATGAGGATGTCACCCTGCTCGATCAAGCATCTGCTGAGCTATGGATTGCCTCCGAAATGTTATGCCATCCCGGAGAGCCGGGTGCCTGAAGCCAGTGGTATAATAGCTCTTGAAGAGACACTGCTGGCGGAGGTAACCGCAAGCCGTAAAGGCAAACAGCGGGCAGGACATCTAACCCCGGCTGGAGCTAACCTCGCTGCCATAATGCAATGGACCAGGCAAAATTTATCCGGGCCGTAGAAATTCTACCGTACACATGCTGTAACATTCTGGCTCACCATGCGTTTATATATGTATACACAGAAAGATGATGAAGCGGCAGCAGGCGCTGACCTGGAGCTGTTAATTGAGAAAGCCAGAAGCAACGATGCTGGTGCTTTCGGGAAGCTATATGACATGTACGTTGATCGAATATACAAACACGTTTACTACAGAGTAGGCAACCCTACAGATGTAGAGGACATTACCCAAGAAGTTTTTACGAAGGCGTGGCAGGCGATCGGCAGGTACAGGATAACCACCACCCCCTTCCTTGCCTGGCTCCTGAGAATTAGCCACAACCTGGTCGTTGACTATTATCGCAAGAGGAAAAAGGATGAGTCGTACCTCGACGATGACTCCTGGATTGTCGACCCGGCACCGACGCCGGAAGAGTCCGCCGAGCTTGGATATGACCAGAAACGGCTCCGCCGGGCGATACTTGAGCTTCAAGGCGACCAGCAGCAGGTGTTAATGATGCATTTCATCGAAGGCTTTACCTGTGCTGAAATCGCCGCCGCCATAGGGAAGAAAGAGGGAGCCATTCGGGTTATCCAGCACCGGGCGCTGGCTAAATTGCGGCAGATACTGGAAAAAGAGAGAGAACTGCATTGAAAAAGATAGCAGATATACTTGCCCTTTGCATTGAGGACGTTAAGGCCGGCAGGTCCACAATAGAAGACTGCCTGGGGAAATACGCCTCTATGCGCCAGCAACTGGAACCGTTGCTCAAGATCGCTCTTAGCATCAAAGATCCCGGGAACATTCAGCCGTCCGCTGACTTCAAAGCGAGGGCTCGCACAAATATCATGCAGGATATCCATGCCCGGCAGACAAAAGCGAAATGGTGGCAGATCGGTTTCGGTAAGGGTAGGCGGCCAGCAGCGCGCCTCGGCTGGTCGAGGGCAGTGGTGATCGCCGTCGCCGTCGTGCTGGCAATCTCTGCTCTCGGTGGAGGCACCGTATATGCTTCGCAGGATAGTTTTCCCGGAGATGTTATATATCCCGTAAAGATCGGCAGCGAGCGCATTCAGTTGATGCTGACGCCCGGTGATGCCGCTCGGGCACGGCTGGAGCTGGGTTTTGCTGACAGGCGTCTGCAAGAAATGGAGATATTGGCCAACGTGGATCCGGGCAGGATAAGCCTGGCAATTAGCAGATATCAAAATCGCATGGAAGCCGCCCTTGTGGCAGCAGAGAAGCTAGAAGTCGAGGGAGCACCCGCTACTCTGTCGGAAAAGATGGCACTGGCCATCTCCCGCCATCTCTCCGTACTTTACCAGGTGGAAGACAAAGCACCTGAAGAAGTAGTGGGAGACATCGAGTGGGTACAGGCACTAATCGCCGAACGGCAAGTTGGCTTTCTGCGTAATATGGTCAGCAAAAACCCTGTTCGCGCTACGGAAATTACCCTGGAAGCTATGCAACGCTGTCTTGTACGAGCGGATGTGACCATAGCCGGAGCCAGTGCGGAACGAGGAGAAAGAGCTCTCGGCCAGTTTATAGCGCTGCGCGGATTTGGAAACGGAATTGCACAGTATGCGCATGACTCCGGCGATAATTCTGCCATCATCGATGAGATGAACGTCCAGAGCACATCCAACCATCTGGCTATTCTGGGAGATATTTACAGAAATGCTCCGCAAAGCATGAGAGGAAACGTGGAAAGAGCAATGAGGCTATCTACGGAAGCATACTACCAGTCCACCAGGTCGCTACAGGCTGCAGGAAAATGGCATGACCTGCCGGAAAAGCCCCAGCTGCCCGAGAACATCCCCGGCAGGGTTAAAGAGAGAATTCTGGAAAATCTTCCTGATATAGCTGCTCCAGAGGGTGAAAGTGCTGATGGCAATGGCTTTAGCAACGCTAAAGGTGCAAATGGCAAAGCTCCCGGTGAAACCATTCCTGCGATGTAACAATTTTGCTCCTTTCCCGTTATAAAGGTTGTAAGGCGGTTGAAGGAGAAAAAGAAAAAA
>CAZVCX010000204.1:0-2689 GCA_964626375.1 uncultured Dehalococcoidales bacterium
AGGAAGGAGAGATAGTTTGAAATGACTGCCATAATGAATCAAAGATATAGAGAGAGTCCGGCGCAAAAGGAGAAGGCTCCAGGGTAATGTCAAGCGATAACGGCATCAGAACCGTTTTTCTCTGCGGCGGCATTAGCCGCAGAATGTTCCCTCTCACCGAGGATAAGTTTACCCTCGATTTCCTGGGCAAGCCTTTGCTCCAGCACCAGATAGAAATGGCGCGCGCAGCGGGACTAAGCCATTTCGTCTTCATTGCCAGCGCACGCAACGAGGAAAAGATAAAACAAATAGCCGGCAATATACCCGGCATAGAAACAGATTTCGCCCGGCAGGAGAAACCGCTGGGCATCGGCCGATGCGCTTAAGAGCGCATCGGCCCTTCTCGGAGAGCAATTTTTATTGATAAACCCGAACGATGTATTTGACATCTCGGCCTACAACACAATTATCTCTGAGAGCCAGCTTCTGCAGGCCGGCAACTCATGCATGCTGGGCTACCGGGTGGAGGATTACTTCCCCGGCGGATATCTCGAGGTGAACTCGAAAGGCAATTTACAGCACATCGTAGAAAAACCGGGAAAAGGCAATGAGCCAAGCGACCTGGTCAACATACTGGTGCACTTCCACAGCGATGCGAAAAAGCTCCTGGAACATATCGATGCCGTTCGGAGCAACCGGGACGATGTCTATGAGCGAGCTCTGGACGACATGGTTAAGGAAGGGTACAGAATAAAAGTAGTGCCCTATGACAATTTCTGGGCGCCGCTGAAATATCCCTGGCACATTTTCAGGGTGATGGAACATTTCCTCGAAACGGCGGAGCTCTATGTTTCTCCCACTGCCAGCATCTCCGACAGGGCCGTTCTCGAGGGGAAGCTTATCCTGGGAGATAAGGCAAGGGTGATGGAAAATGCCGTGATAAAAGGGCCAGCATATATTGGCCCCGGTTGCATCATAGGTAACAACTCCCTGGTGCGAAATTACAGCCATATCGGAGCGGGGTCGGTCGTGGGCTACTCCACGGAGATAAAGCATTCCTACATCGGCGATGGCTGCTGGTTCCACTCCAACTACATCGGCGATTCCATTATAGAGGGAGAGAGCTCTTTTGGCAGCGGAACCATAACGGCCAACTTTCGCCTCGATGAAGGCACAATCTGCGTGCCGGTTGACGGCAGCAGAGTGGACACCGGTTATGACAAGCTGGGAGCCATCGTGGGCAGAAGATGCCGCGTTGGAGTAAACGCCTGCCTTATGCCGGGAATTCGAGTAGGACACGACTCCGCCATAGGACCAAACGTGTGCATCAACGAAGACCTGGAAGCCGGCAAGGCGGCCCTGATGAAATCCCAGTACTCGGTAGTAAATAACGGCATGCACCTGACCCAGGACAAAAGGAATAATCTATTGAAAAGACTATAGCATCGAGATGATAAGAGAGAAGATCCTCTTTCATAATAGATGGGAACAAAGGAAACAGAATAAATAGATTCCTGAAGAGTTGAGCAGAGAAAGGAATAGTTGGAAATGATTTCTGTAAACCAGGAGATGACAAATATAAGGCAGAATAGATGCAGCGGGCACAGGCCAGTTGCATTGCAGCTCTATGGATCGCCGTCTCTCAATCTGGATATTGTGAGGAAATTTCAGATGAACTATGATAGGGGAGCATCGATATGTGCGGCATAATCGCTTACTGTGGCAAAGAACCTGCGGCCCCGATAATCCTCGAGGGACTCAGGTGCCTGGAGTATCGCGGATATGACTCTGCGGGCATAGCCAGCATGTGCGATGGGAAGATGCTGGTAAAGAAAGACGTGGGCAAGATCGACGAAGTCAACCGGAAACAGGACATGTCGAGTCTTCCCGGCAGCATTGCTATCGGCCATACTCGCTGGGCAACGCACGGAGCCGTCACGCAGATTAACGCCCACCCTCATGTGGACTGCCAAAACAGGTTGGCCGTAGTCCACAACGGAATTATCGAGAACTATCAGCAGCTCCGCCAGGAGCTCATCGACAGGGGGCACCATTTTGCCTCGGAGACCGACAGCGA
Organism: uncultured Dehalococcoidales bacterium; assembly: GCA_964626375.1. GTDB lineage: Bacteria > Chloroflexota > Dehalococcoidia > GIF9 > AB-539-J10 > M55B177. The sequence goes on from CAZVCX010000204.1 coordinate 2,057, forward strand.
AGTCATCCCCCACCTGATCGGAGAGATAATGGCGAACAATTCCTGCTCGCTGGAAAAGGCAGTCCTGGCCACTATGCCTCTCCTTGCGGGGTCATATGCCTTTGCAGTATTTTCTCCCGATGACCCGGGAAAAATCGTAGCCGCGAGGAAAAATAATCCCCTTGTGATCGGCCTCAGCAGCCACGGTAGCTACATCAGCAGCGATACCCTGGCAATTGCGGGCCATGCACAAGAAGCAATTTCACTGGGGGATAACGAGGTGGCCTTGCTGCTACCGGATAGAGCCGAGTTCTTCGACGCTGCGGGAAATGCGCTCAACAAGACACCCCGTAAGTTCGACGATACCTGGAGGCACAACGGGAGAGACGGATACGAACATTTCATGCTCAAGGAGATAATGGAACAACCACATGCCCTTAGCAGGGCTACTCTTCAGGACGAAAAGAAATTCAACAGCATCGCCCTGGATATCCTGAGAGCTGGGCAGGTAGTCTTCACTGCCTGTGGAACTTCCCGCTATGCTTCACTGGTGGGGAGGTATCTCTTCTCCCTGGTAGGCAGGAAATTTGCCGATGTTGCCAGCGGCTCCGAATTTGGCTATTTCATCGATTCGCTGGACAAGAACACGCTGGT
>CAZVCX010000205.1:0-7502 GCA_964626375.1 uncultured Dehalococcoidales bacterium
GTTCTATCGGCATTCAGAATGTGGGAGTGGATAGATTTATCGCGGACAAATTGCCTTATCTGCGCCAGTTTAGAGTACCAGTAATAGTAAATATTGCTGGTGAAAGCGTCGAGGAGTTTGCCAGGGTAACTGAGATTCTCAGCAAAGCGGAGGGAGTCTCTGGTATAGAGATAAACATTTCCTGTCCCAATGTGAAGAAAGGGGGTATGAATTTTGGAGTAGATCCCGATGCCACATTTGCAGTAGTCAAGGCAGTGAGAAATGCGACTGACCTAACAGTTATGCCTAAGTTGACACCCAATGTAACTGACATCACGGCATTTGCTCGAGCCTGCGAGGAGGCAGGTGCCGATGCCATTTCGTTGATCAATGGTTTCGTTGGCATGTCCATCGATATTAATTCGAAGAGATCCAGGCTGGGCAAAAATTTAACTGGAGGTGTTACCGGTCCATGCATTAAGCCTCTTGCGTTGAGATTGGTGTGGCAGGTAGCTCGGGTTGTGGATGTGCCTGTAGTTGGTATTGGGGGTATAACCAGCGCGGAAGACGCACTGGAATTCATTCTGGCGGGAGCTTGTGCTGTTGAGGTGGGAACATATAATCTGGTGGACCCATGGGTGATGATTGAAATTATAGATGGCATCCGATCTTATCTGATGGAGAAGAAAATAAGTGACCTCAACGCAATTAGAGGAACTTTTGAAGCTTGAACAGAGGCCAAAAACAATTTTATCGTGGAGGGACGTAAAGTGAAGATTTGGTATCAGAGTTCTACATCTCTCGGGCTTGACCCTATGTGGAGCCCCTATTTGGAATCGTTGAGAAAACATGTTCAGGAAGTTGCTAGAGAGGGCACTGTGGTTGATGTCCATGGAGTTCAAGTTACGCATCCACTGGTAGAGCGCTCTCAGTATGTCAAGTATCTCAATCAGGGACAAATAATAGACAATGCCATTGCTGCTGAGAAGGAAGCGTATGATGCCTTCTGTGTTGGGTGTACTCTGGATCCCGGATTTCTCGAAGTCAGGGAAGTTATCGGCATTCCGGTGGCTTTTTTGTCGGAAAGTTGTTTTCATCTGGCCACTATGCTGGCAGATAAGTTTTCTCTAATTTCCTATAACGCGGCAATAGTTCAAGCACTGGAGCAGAAGATAGATCAATACGGATTGAAAGATCATTTTGTAAGTTGCAGTTTCTTCGATCTTTCCATGCAGGAGCTTATTCATGGTTTTGATGATCCGGATTCTATCATCGAGTCGGTACAGCAAGTTGGCCGAGAGGCTGTGGCGAAAGGGGCAGGTGTCTTGTTGACTGCCTGTAATATTCTAAATATGGTATTGGTCAAGTGGGGAGTCAAGGAAATTGATGGAGTTCCCATTATGGATACTGCCGGAGCGCTGGTAAAGGTGGGAGAATTCATGGTGGATCTGAAGCAAGCGGGCATTTCTCGGAGTAAGCCTTTCTTATCGAGAGAAGATGTGGTGGATATAAGAAAGACTTATCTTGTGGAAGAATAGAGCTGGCACAGGAATTTACCTCCAGACATTAATTATAGCAAGGCAGAAAAAGGGGGAAAATATCCATTTTGGGGGATAGGGGGCATTTAAGTATTGACATAGGGGGGTTATTTTTGTAGTATGACCAATGCGTTGTTATGTCGCTGAGGGATTTGATATTTCCTTATATTGTAGACCAAGGAGGTGGTAATGGGCAGGGGGAGTGAAGGTGGAGATGTGCGGAATCTTGTTCAGGTAGTGTTCTTACAGAAGGCAGCAGATTTTCAGAGGAGATATTGCTGCTTTTTTCTTTATATGTATGAGTAAGGTACAGTCATGTGCTGTAGAGTGTAGCGAGAGCAGTATATTATAAGGAAAGGAGGGTCAAGAACAGAGGCAAGAGAGAGGCATCTTAGATCCCAAGCAGTTTATTTTGTGGGTGGGGGTTAGGTCAGGGGGGGATAGATAAAGGAGAGAAGAGTTGAAAGGAAGTAAAGAAGGTACAGGAGCAGACAGAAGCAAGGAGGTTAAAGATTTATGAAGAAATGGGTAGTAGGTACGGATATAGGAGGGACGTTCACCGACATCATTGGTGTGAACGTAGAGACCAAGGAGACGCGGAAGGCGAAAGTTCCCACGACGATACCGCAGTATGCTGATGGCATCATCAACGGGTTGAAGAAGTGTGGCATAAAGGGGGAGGAGTGTTTATCGTTGCGGCATGGGGCGACCATATCGACCAACGCGGTATTGGAGAGGAAGGGAGCGAAGACGGCCTTAATAACGACGGAGGGATTTCGTGATGTGTTGGGAGGAGGGAGAGCGGAGAGGATATCGTGTTTTGAGCTTGACTGGGATCCGCCGCCGTTGATAGTGCCGAGGCGGAATGTGTTGGGAGTGAGGGAGAGGATAGGGCCGTGGGGAGAGGTGTTGGTACCTTTGAATGAGGATGATGTCAGGCTGGCGGCGCGCAAGTGTCGCAAGCGAGGTATAGAGTCGGTAGCGGTTTGTTACATGGACTCGTTCATGAACGTAGAGCATGAGAAGAGGACGAGGGAGATACTGGAGGAGGAGTTACCGGGAGTAGACGTGACAGTATCCTATGAGATTCGTCCTGAGATGCTGGAATTTGAGAGGACGACGACGACGGTATTGAACGCGTATGTTTCGCCGATACTGAAGAATTATCTGAACAATTTATATACCAGGTTAGGCTCGGAGTGGAATTACAATGATCCCGTTTTGGTGACCACGGGATCAGGAGGAGTGATGGGGTTGGATGAGGCGATGAAGCTTCCGGCGAGGACGTTTCATTCATCGCCGGTTTCAGGGGCGGTAGGATTTGCGGGATATCTGGGCAAGCTAGCCGGGTTTAACAACATCATAGCGTTTGAGACAGGTGGTACCACCAACAACGTATCGATGATCAAGAATGGAGCGCCTGCGTTGACCAATGAGTGGAAGATTTTATGGAACGTGCCGTGTTGTTTGAGGTCGGTGGACACGGTATACATGGGAGCGGGAGGAGGCAGCATAGGATGGGTTGACAAGGGGGGCATGTTGAATGTAGGGCCGCAGAGCCAGGGATCGGTACCTGGTCCGGCGTGTTATGGTATGGGAGGAGAGGAAGCGACGAACACGGATGTGCAGATAGTGTTGGGCAGGATCAACCCGGACTACTTTTTGGGAGGAGAGATGCAGGTTGATGCGAGTCTTTCCTTCAAAGCGTTGCAGGAGAAGATAGGCAATGTATATGGGTGGGATGCGAAGGAGGCGGCGCAGAAGATGTACATGGTAGCCATGACCAACCTGATGGTAGCGATGAGGTTGCAGACGGTATCGCGAGGATGGGATCCGCGTGACTTTGCCCTCATTCCTTATGGAGGAGGAGGAGCGATGTACATATGCGATCTGGCGAGGGAGATGGGAGCGACCAACGTGGTAGTGCCGCCCTTGCCTGGATATGCATCGGCGTTTGGAGCCATTCGCGTAGATGTGCGTCACGAGTTTACGCAGCCGGTATACAAGATAGAGAGTGAGTTAAATTACGATGAGTTAAACAAGCAGATGGATGATCTGGTTCAGGAAGGAATAAGGGTGTTGAAGAAGGAAGGGGTGAAAGAGAGTGACATGGTGCTGAGGCGGCTGATGGACATCAAGTACTTCAGCCAGAGCCGGTATTTCACGGTGGACATACCTGCTGGTCGGATCAACGATCTGAAAGATGCCACGGAGAATTTCCTCAAGGCCATGCAAGCGGAATATGGTTACACCATGCCGCCGGGCTATGTGCCGATGGAAGTAGTTGGGCTCAGGATTGAGGCGATAGGAGTTATTCCCAAGGGTGAGTTAGCGCCCATTGAGAGAAAAGGAAATTTGAAGGACGCTTTGAAGTCGCCGCGCGAGGTGTGGTTCAAGGATGCGGGATTTGTCAAGACGGACATCTACGAGCGAGAGAGGATGCCGATAGGTGCAACTTTTGAAGGCCCGGCCATTGTTGAGCAGCAGGACACCACGACAGTGATACCTCCGCGGACCAAGTGCAGGATTGATGAGTACGCGAACATCCTTATAGATGTTCTGAAATAGGAGGATAACATGGCTGAAAAAGAAAAGAAGGATTACAAGTTCGAGGTAAAAGAGGAACTGAAGGAGATCAAGGATCTCAAGATGGACCTCATTACGTTCGAGGTATTGAGGAATGCTTTTGTTGCTGCCTGTTACGAAGCCAGCACGACGATTGAGAGGATAGCCTATCACCCGGTGATAGGTAAGGGTCGGGATCGTTCCAACGGACTGCTCACAGCGGATGGTCTTTTGGTAGCGCACGGGCACACGGATTCAGCGGCGCACTATGCATCGTTTGAGCCGCGGGTGCAGGATATACTGCGCGTTTTTCCGAAGGAGGAGATGAAGCCCGGGGACGTTTATTTTCTCAGCGACCCGTATGTGACGGGCACGCACGTAAACGACACCAGCCTGGTGAAGCCGATATTCTGGAAAGGCAAGATCGTAGCTTTTACCTGTTCGGTGATTCACTGGCCGGACATGGGTGGGCCGAATCCGGGTTCGTTCAATCCCCGCGCCACCAGTAGTTATGCTGAAGGCATCAGAATTCCCCCGATCAAGTTTTTCAGTGACAACAAGTTAGATGAGCAGATGTTCCGTTTCATCAGCTACAACATCAGGGGAGCCACGGACAGGCGAGGAGACCTGACGGCGCAGTTTGAGGCGACGAACCTGATAGAGAGCCGGATACAGGGGTTATGTGAGAAGTATGGAGAGGACACGGTGAAGCTTGCCTTTGAGGAGCTGTTTGATTATTCCGAGCGGATGATGTGGGCCGAGCTGGATCCTCTTCCTGATGGAGAGTGGGAGTTTGAGGATTATGGAGATCGGGATGTGATGAGGGAAGGTGAGCCGCCCATCAAGGTGCACTGCAAGTTAACCAAGAAGGGCAGGAAGATGACCTTTGACTGGAGTGACTCCGGGCCGCAGCCGATAGGCTCATGGGGAGGCAGTCGGCCCACGCTGATAGCGGGGAACTTTTTGGGTTTCATGATTTGTTTTCCGAGTTTGTTCCCGCTGAATCATGGCATTATTCGGAATCTGGAGATTATCTCCAAGCCGGGCACATCGGTGCATGTGATACCGCCGGCGCCGCTTTCGGGGTATTGTTCTGGAGCCTTTGACAAGGTAGAAGCGGTAAGCATTGCGGTTCTGGCAGGGCCACTGGCATCCGTACAGCCGTGGAGGGTATATCCGGCTGCGTGCAGCTTGACCAATCTGTGCATGGGTGGTTACAACCCGAGGACGGGTAAAGAGTTTGTGGAATACACCTATGCGGTGGGAGGAGAGAACGCCAGGGTATTCAAGGATGGTAAGGAGCTCATCTTCATGCGTTTTTGCAACGCGATGACCGTACCCCAGGAGCTGGAGGAGAGGTGGTTTCCAATAGTTTTCACCCGGTATGAGGCTCGGCAGGATAGTTGTGGCCATGGTCTGACCAGAGGAGGATTTGCTCTGGTAAGGGAGTTTGATGTACAGGCTGACGAGACATTAACCATACATGGAGACCGTGAGCTATTTCCGCCGTTTGGTATCAGTGGAGGAACCAACGCTGGAGGATGTGCCTTGATCATCAACAAGGACACGAAGGAAGAGAGGAACGTTGGCATGTATGCCACGGGAGTGGTATTGAAGAAGGGAGATCACGTTTACTACACCTCTGCGGGAGGAGGTGGTTTTGGCAATCCGATAGAGAGAATTCCCGAGAACGTTCTTGAAGACGTTAAGGATGAGTGGTTAAGTCTGGAATGTGCCCGGGACTGGTATGGAGTGGTAATTGATGAGGTTGATGCTGAAGCCTGCGATTACCGCATTGACGAGGATGCCACCAGGAAGTTGCGAGAAGAGATGAAGACCAAGAGTATTCCTGAGGGATTTGGTCCTCACGAGATACATCCCTTTGGTAAGGACATTAAGCCTGCATGGATACCCACCCAGGAAGAGGTTATGCCGCACATCACCATTTCCCGGCCACCGGGATGGTAGAGTAGATTTCGCTGGCAGGGCTAAAGCCTTCCACGGTTTTAGCCCTGCTGGTGCAGTTGAGGAAGGGGTTGATGTTGGTTGGGTGGTTTTAATAATGGTGAAGAGATAAAAGGAGAAGAGCAGGATGAGCGATAGACAGAAATATTTCAATGAGAGGATGGCGACGTTATCGCTGGATGAGACGCATGAAGTTCAGGAGAAGGCCTTGATGAAGCAGCTGGACTATGTCTGGGCGAAGTCGCCTTTTTATCAGAAGAAGTTTGGAGAGGTGGGAGCAGATCGTGGAGATATAAAGACGCTGGAAGACCTGGCGAAGCTGCCGGTAACGATGAAGACGGAGTTGCGCGATAGCCAGATGGAGGCGCCGCCTTTAGGTACATATGCCTGTGCACCGCCGGAGAGTATCAGGAGGATTTATTCTACCAGTGGTACTACGGGGCGGCCGACCTATATAGGAGTTACCCGGAATGACATAGAGGTATGGCGGGAGGCGACGAGCAGGGCATTATGGTGTGGAGGTTTTCGGCCTGGAGACCGGATGCCGCTGGTGGTAGCGCCTTATCTGATAGCTGCGTCTTACATTGACGCGATAGAGAACGTAGGGACGTGTATACCGGTAGGAGTGGGAGCGACGGAGAGGCTAATAGGAGCTTTCCAGAATGCGGGAGGAAATGCTTTTCTGTCCACGTCTTCCTATCCGCGGTTTTTTGCCAGCTCGCTGATCAAGCGAGGAATAGATCCCAGGAGCCTGGGTATCAAGATAATACTGGCAGGAGGAGAGCCTGGAGCTTCTGTGCCGTCCTATCGACAGCAGGTAGAAGAGGCGTTTGGTTGTCAGTTTCTGGAAATGATGGGCAACGGAGACATGTGCGGGCAGATCTTTTCGGAGTGCGAGTACAAGCATGGCATGCACTTCATAGCCCAGGGCATAGTGCACGTAGAAATAGTTGATCCAGAGACGCTGGAGCCGCTGGAGATAAAGGAAGGAGTTACGGGAGAGTTGTTGTACACCTCGCTGCAGAGGGAGTGTCAGCCGCTGGTACGCTTTCGGACGAGAGACCACGTGAGGGTGACGCAGACCAGTTGTGAGTGTGGTCGAACAGGTTTTGGCATTCGGTGTATAGGCAGGACAGATGACATGATCATAGTTTCCGGAGTCAACGTGTATCCGGCAGCGGTGAGAGACGTCATCGCCAGTTTTGCGCCCCAGATGCTGGGGACCATGGAGATACAGATAGAGAAGGAGCCGCCCGAGGGATGGATGGCGCCGATAAAGATAAAGGCTGAGTATTCCAGGGATCAGGTTAAGGCGGAGGATCTGGGATCTTTGAAGAAGAAGGTTGAAGATGCCATACGCGACAAGCTCATCTTTCGGGCTGATATAGAGATGGTACCGCCGGATACGCTGCCCAAGTATGAATACAAGGCCAAGCTGGTCAGGAATATCTGGCA
>CAZVCX010000206.1:0-3077 GCA_964626375.1 uncultured Dehalococcoidales bacterium
TTTACAACATGCTAGAGGAAGAACGTCTAGAGTCCAAGAGAATTTCTAAAACCAACTCGGTCCTTTCACAACTGGATTACGATATAGGTAGCGAAAACATACATGTTGGGCCCAGTGATTACGTGCCATGGTTGGCCGACCGCAAATTCTGTCATATTAAGATGGAGGGGTGCACCTTCGGCGATGTCCCATTGAACCTGGAGCTGAAACTGGAAGTATGGGACAGCCCAAATTCAGGAGGAGTGATCATAGATGCCATAAGATGCTGTAAGCTGGCCCTGGATCGTGGCCTTAGCGGAACCATCGTAGCGCCTGCTTCTTACTTTATGAAGTCTCCCCCACTCCAATTCTCAGATGAAGAAGCTCGTATCAGAACGGAGTCCTTCATTGCAGGGAAGGAACAGGCAAACCCCATTTCATTGCCAGAAATACAACCAGGTCAGACGGGAGAGCAGATTGAAACAATATAAGCCGGCCATGATACGAAGGCTATTTATAACCATGCCTCTTTAGACTGCACTCCGCGGATCCTTTACCTCCGATTTAGTTAATGTCGATAAGGTGCGCTTGCCTGGCAACAAAATAAATGAAAGATGGCATTCTATATAATTGAGACCTACTCTCTGCATCGTGTAATGTCCAGACAATTTCTCAGGATAACTGGGCAAAAACGCAGTAGAGCTTCTTTTCACGAAAAATATGACAGCAAACAGGAAAATCTGAATTGGTGAATTTAACGAGAACTCGTAGCAAGCTAGCTAAATTCATTACCTCTCCTTTTATCAAAATCCTCAGCAGAACCAAAATAACGCCAAATGCTCTAACTCTTATAGGCTTAGGGCTGAACATAGCTGCAGCCTATGTAATAGCTATCGGCCACTTTTCTCTCGGGGGAGCGCTAGTACTGATCTCTGGCCTATTTGACCTACTTGATGGAGCACTAGCTCGCTTTACCAATCAGGCTACACGATTTGGTGCCATCTTGGACTCATCCATTGACCGCCTTGCTGAAGCAGCAATATTTTTTGGCCTGCTGCTCTGGTACATTCCGAAGCAGGAGACTTTAGAAATTATCCTTATCTTCGCCGTTTTAATAGGCTCATTTCTAATAAGCTACATAAGGGCTAGAGCAGAGGGACTGGGGTTAGAATGTAAAATAGGTTTGTTTACTCGAGCAGAAAGGGTTATAGTTCTGGCCATAGGTTTACTAATAGGCCAGGTATTTTTCGCTCTGTGTATTTTAGCAGTCTTCGTTTATATCACCGTAATTCAGAGATTGGATTATGTCAGAAAGCAGACGAGAAAAGGAGAAGGATAGATGGCTGTTGTAACTGTCGTTGGAGGACAATGGGGAGATGAAGGCAAAGGAAAGATAGTTGATATCCTGGCAGAAAAAGCCAACATGGTGATCCGCTTCTCGGGGGGCGATAATGCTGGCCACACAATAATCAACCCCCAAGGCAAATTCAGTTTGCACCTTGTGCCTTCTGGCATATTCTACCCCCAGGTAACTGGCATTATCAGCAATGGCGTCGTAATAAACCCAGCTGTTCTTCTGGAGGAAATAGACAACCTGAAAAGCCATGGAGTAGACACAAGCCATCTCCTCGTTAGCGACCGTGCACACCTCATCATGCCCTATCATACGCTTATGGATAGTCTAGAAGAACAAAGGCGCGGTGAAGGATCAATAGGGACAACAAAGAGGGGCATTGGTCCAGCCTTTGCTGACAAAGTATCCCGTACAGGAATCCGCATTGGCGATCTACGAAATAAAGACGTTCTATTGAGCCGGCTGCGACCAGCCCTAGAGTTTAAAAACGCCATCTTAACCAAGATATACGGAGTACCACCTCTTTCTCTGGAGAAGATATATCAAGAGTATTGTCATTATGGAGAGAGATTATCTCCATACATTATAGAAACTTTGCCCATAATCAATTCCGCGGTAAAAAGGGGAGACTTTATTATTCTAGAAGGTGCCCAAGGAGCCCTGCTCGACACTGACTTTGGAACGTATCCCTATGTAACATCTTCATCTCCTCTATCAGGAGCAGTGACCGCGGGAACGGGGTTAAGCCCCCGAGAAGCCACTGAGATAATAGGAGTATTCAAAGCATATGTTACTCGGGTGGGCAGTGGCCCTATGCCTACAGAACTAAAGGATGAAATTGGCGAACTCATACGAGAAAAAGCACATGAATATGGAACTACCACAGGAAGACCCAGACGATGTGGTTGGTTTGATGCTGTGGCAGGGCGCCTAAGTACCCAGTTAAACGGCTTGACCAGCATAGCCCTAACCCATATTGATATCTATGACGGATTTCCTTCAATTAAGATTTGCACTTCCTATAAGCTAAACGGAGACATTATCGATTACTTCCCCAGTGATATATCACTGCTAGAGAAATGTCAGCCCATATATGAAGAGCTGCCAGGATGGCAGGAACCGATAAGTAAAGCCGTTAATTTCACCCAACTGCCAGCCCAAGCCCATCGCTTTATAGCTAGGCTTGAAGAGCTACTTTCCTGCTCTATCAATTTCGTCTCAGTGGGACCAAACCGAACGCAACTTATAAAGGTAAACTCACCACTCCCTTAGGGAATGGGCTAGCAGGAAACCTTCCCCTCCCAACTTCGCCGAGAGAAACTTGCCCCAGAAGGTTACTTCAGTGGATGGTTAGCTCCCATCCAATTTTAGAGATTGTCCCGAAGTGGGAAGTCTACTTGATAATTCATCAAAGTTGACCGAATAAATTCAACCGATTTGCTATCGGCTTCAACCAGAGGCAAACGAGTCCCCCCTACAGAGAATCCAAGATAATTGAGAGCATACTTCAAGGGCACAGGATTGGAAACAATGAACAGAGCTTTTATCAGCGGCAGCAAATATCGATGAATAGAAGCCGCCTCTTCCACCTTGTGGCCAAGGAAAAGATCTATCATTTTCTTTATCTGCACACCCACTATATGAGAAGCAACGCTGATGACGCCATATCCACCAATAGCAAGCAAGGGAAATGTATCACTGTCGTTACCGCTATAGACCAAGAAATTCTCTCGTACCCCCGCCA
>CAZVCX010000207.1:0-4676 GCA_964626375.1 uncultured Dehalococcoidales bacterium
GGATCAATAGCTCTCATCAAACAGGTACAGGTATAGCAGGGTCAATATCCTGTTTGAATGAATACAATAGCTTGACAGATAGTAGGCAGTATCGTAAAATAACTACTCAGTTATCTCGAGATGCAATCAACTGCTAGTAGTTTCAGAGCAGAAATAAAATAGAAGGAGGGTACAATGTGGTGGAGAGGTAGTATGTTGATGGAGGAGGATAGGTATACTTACGGGTAACGCATTTATATATGTCTTCGAGTTGCCAGTAAAGTATCCGTTATGCAAATTTTAAGCTGCTCTAAATCTGTCAGGGTTCCTTTGCTCCTGCTGCTTGATCCTTTTCCCGCCGCGATATTCCAGTACAACTAGCTTGTTGTCCCCCGTTGTTAGCTTTGCCAGGGGGAAATTTTTGTTCCAAATACGAGGAGGTAATTATGAAGCATAAATCAGGCATCAAAACTGTAGTGCTAATTGTTAGTATCCTGTTGCTCACCATGGCCATGGTGAGCTGTACATCGACACCATCGCCCTCGCCATCGCCGTCACCCTCACCTTCGCCATCACCAACGTCAGCGCCAACGCCTGAACCAGCGGGCAAAATTGTCTTTGCTGAGGTTAGCTGGGATAGCGTTCAGGTGCACAACCGCATCGCTGCATTTATCCTGGAACATGGGTATGGCTATGAACCTGATTACGTACCTGGCGATACTATTCCCATGCTCGAAGGAGCGAAGCGAGGAGATGTGGATGTAATCATGGAAGTCTGGGTGGAAAACCAGCAAGAGGCCTATAACAGCGGCATCGCTGCTGGGCAGATAGTCGACCTGGGCAGCAACTTCTCTGACAACTGGCAGGGATGGCTCGTACCCTCCTACATGATCGAGGATGGGGACCTGCCTGCAGATATATCCGTGTATGATTTGCCCGATTACTGGGAGCTGTTCCAGGATGAGGAAGATCCCTCCAAGGGGAGATTTCACAACTCTGTCCCTGGATGGGAATGCACTGATATCAACTCCAAGAAGCTGGTAGAATACGGTTTGACCGATTACTACGTTGACTTCATCTGCGGTTCGGATGCAGCGCTTTCGGGATCTCTGGCAGCCGCCTATTCCAAGCATGAGCCATGGCTGGGATACTACTGGGCGCCAACGTGGGTTCTGGGGCTGTATGACACTACTCCTATACAGGAACCAGCTTACGATGAAGAGATTTGGAATACTACCCGTGCCTGTTCCTACCCCTCGAACCAGGTCAACATCGTAGCCAATGTCGAGTTTCTCGAGGAAAATCCAGAGGTGGAGGAATTCCTGAGCAAATATACCACTTCCACCGCGCTGACCAGCGAAGCGCTAGCATTTATGCAGGATAATGAGGCAAGTACACATGAAGCTGCCATCCACTTTCTGAAGGAAAACATGGATCTGTGGACCAAATGGGTGACACCAGATGCAGCAGCTATGGTTGAGGCTGCTCTCGAGGAATAAGTAACAAGCATTACGGCTAGGAAGATGCCGCACAGCTTTAAGCTGTGCGGCATCTCTTTTATCATAGATTTAGCTAATCGATTGCATGGAGAACAAATTTTCCAGCGGACGCTCCACTCTGAATCCCTCCTTCTGTTTTCTTTGACCCTTAATTATCGGTAGTGCTATCATAAGTCTATTAGTGTATACTTATATAGATGGCAGGATGTAGTAACAAGATATCTGTTGAGGAACAGGCAGCGCTGCTTGGCGTACTGGCGGACCCAACGCGCTTGAAATTGCTCGGGCTGCTTTCGCAACAGAAAGAGCCAGATGCTCTGTGCGTTAATGCGCTGGCTTTTCATTTGGGAATAACCCAATCAGCCGTTTCCCAGCACCTCAGAGTTTTGAAGGGCGCTGGTTTCGTGGAAAGCAAGAAGCGGGGCTATCGGGTTCACTATTTTGTTAAACGGGAAGCTCTGGTCAAAGCTAAAGAGCTAATATCGCACATGCTTGAATTTGATGAAGATGCAAGGAACAAATTAAGCGTTGGAGAAATCGAGAAGTGAGCCCGAATAGGTCGCCAGCTATTGAAGTCACTCATCTAACCAAGAGGTTCAATGAGGTTCTCGCTGTGAACGGAATTAGTTTTCAGGTCGATAACGGAGAGCTATTCGGCTTTCTTGGCCCCAATGGCGCTGGCAAGACCACCACCATTAATATGCTAACGGGCCTGGCCAGGTTGGATGCGGGCAAGATTCGTATTAGCGGTACAGATTGTACGCATAATCCCAAAGCGGCACAGCATTTAACGGGCATCGTTCCTGATGAAAGCAATCTTTATCCTGAATTAACGGGTTTCGATAACCTGTGTTTCTGCGCGGCGTTATACGGTATAAGTAAGGTTGAGCGTCGAAAACGTGCGAGAGAACTTTTGGATATATTCGGCCTTCAAGATGCCGCTGACCGTAAATTCGCCGGTTATTCTAAGGGTATGAAGCGGAAGCTCACTTTCGCTGCTGGAATCATCCACAGGCCTCCCATACTGTTTCTCGATGAACCGACGACAGGAATTGACGTGGGCAGTGCCAGACAGGTGAGGCAGATAATCGCTGATCTTCACCGTAAGGGAACCACTATTTTTCTTACCACTCATTATATTGAGGAAGCTGAGCGGCTTTGCAACAGGATAGCCTTTATAGTTAACGGTCGGATCGTAAGGATTGAGCGCACCGTAGACCTGTTAGAACCGGTGAAAGGTAAAAATGCTCTGCTTCTCTCTGTCTCAAATGCTGATGCTGGCTTATCTGTGGAAATGGGCTCGGCTTTCCCTGAATATCAGTTCCAATTTACCGCTTCGGGGCAAATCCACGTAGAATCAGTAGAGCCGGTGAACGTTGGGCCGTTGGTGCGGTTCATAGAGGATCGTGGACTTCAAGTAACCGAGGCACGGCGACATCACCCGTCGCTGGAAGATGTTTTCGTCCAGGTTACGGGCATTGAGGCAGAGTTGATGCGAAAAGACAAAGAGTGGGTTGGATGGAGAGGAGGGGACCAGTGAAACGATGGATCGCTTTCTCGAGCATCTTTGTCAAGGATATGCGAGCTTATTATCTTAAACCCCCGAATGTCAGCTGGGGTATACTCTTCCCGCTAGCCTGGACGGGGATGTTTTTTATCAGGTCGGGGCTGGGAATAGAAAGTGTGCTGGATTTATTGCCGGGCGTGGTTACTATCTCTATATTGTTTGGCACTACTTCGCTGCTATCGGTTACTCTTACATTCGAGAGGCGAAACCGCTCGTTTGAAAGGCTTCTTCTAGCTCCCATCTCTCTGGAAACGCTTATGCTAGCCAAGACTTCCGGAGCCGTTCTCTTCGGTATTGTCAATGCCTTTATCCCCATAGCCATCGCTGCTTTTCTGGTGAACCTATCGGGGATTGCCTGGTCTCTAGTTGTGCCGGCTATTATTCTTATCGGCATTGCGTCGACGTTCCTGGGGCTCTTTATCTCAGTATCTTCAAGCGAGGTATTTGAAGCTCAGACTTTCTCCAACTTCTTCCGCTTTCCGATGATTTTTCTGTGCGGCCTGTTTTTCCCCATAATGTCGCTGCCCGTATTTATCCGCCCGCTTTCCTTTGTATTTCCTGTGACTTACGGTGTGGATATTCTCCACGGGGCGGTAAATGGAGAGCATATCATGTCTTTCGCGCTTGATTTCACCATTCTTGGTGCCTTCTGCGTTGTGCTGTTCCTTTTTAGTTTGCGCAACGTTAGGCGGAGGTGGATTAGCTGAGCAGAACGAAAGGAACAGCCGGTGGATAACTTTGTCATGCTGGAAGCTAGATATATGTTTCTGGTGCCCTAGTCACTTCTCTAACAGGCTTAATAGCGCCGATGGTGCCAAGCTCGATAATTAACATATCCCCTTGTAATAGCCCTCTTAGTTCTTGAAAGAATAGCAACCCGAATAGAATCAAAGTTCTTCTCAAAATACTCTGTTTTTTGGGCATAGTATACCCGGGCAGTTGGGGAGTGCCTCCATGAATGTCCTTGTTGTCATACTTGCTGTATGGGAGTCTGTGACATGGAACACCTCGCCAAAGATCATTTCTGTTTTCCTGTTTCTGTATCTTCACACAGCTTCTTACGCCATTTTTCCTTCTCTCTTTCTTCCTCTTTAAGGTAAACTGGATGCCTGGTGTCATCAGCACCCTCAGGGCGTAATTGTATTCTCACTTGATTGATCGCATCTGGGCAGACAAGCTCTATCTTGTCACCTCCCCAGCCTAATCCTGAATCGGGAAACTTACCGCCGAACTGGTATGTCATAATGTATGGATAGATGCTGTAGTAGAAATATCCACAAAGTCCACCTGCAGACTGAGAATCCATTTCAAATTCGTCTCCAACCTTCAGCCCGTAGGTACAGTGCCCTTTTATGCTTATTATCTTGCCTATTACTTTACGTCCTTCACCTCCAAGGTGAAATTTTCTCTCTTTATTCATTTAAAATATACCTCCTTTAGCTTGTTATCATTATGCTCGGCAACCATAAGGCTATGTCAGGGAAAACTATTATAAGCGTTATAGCTATCGCGTCGCAGATAAGAAAAGGTGCAGCAGCCTTATACAGGTCAGTCATCTTTCTATCAGGCGGTAGTACTCCCTTCACCACGAATAGGATGAGGCCAAATGGTGGAGTAGTCAGGCCCATCTC
>CAZVCX010000208.1:0-7621 GCA_964626375.1 uncultured Dehalococcoidales bacterium
CGAAACTTCCCGCGATATGGTTAGCCGGGCTAAAAGTTACTTGGATGATGTTGAATTTAGTCCTATGGATGCTAGCCGCACCGAGCCCGCCTATCTTTACCGAATTTTAGAGGCGGTGATCGAAGCAGGAGCAACAACGGTTAACATACCTGATACTGTAGGATATGCTACTCCCCAGGAATTTGGTGCTCTGATCAAAGGTATTAAAGAGAACGTACCTAACATCGGGAAGGCAGTGCTAAGCGTACACTGTCACAATGATTTGGGATTGGCTGTGGCCAATAGCTTGGAAGCGGTTACTAAAGGAGCACGTCAGGTTGAATGTACCATCAATGGCATTGGAGAGCGGGCAGGCAACGCTTCTCTTGAGGAAATTATCATGGCGCTAAAGACGCGGCACGATTTCTTCGGGATTGATACCGATATTGATACTACTCGAATTTATAGAGCAAGTCGCCTGGTAAGTGAGCTTACGGGGTTTTCCATTCAACCAAATAAGGCTATTGTAGGAGCGAATGCCTTTCGTCACCAGTCAGGGATTCATCAGGATGGAGTGCTGAAGAAAGCTATTACTTATGAAATTATGGATCCAAAATTAGTCGGAATTCCTGCGAGTAACCTGGTGATGAGCAAATTGAGTGGTAAACACGCTTTTGAAGAGAGGTTGGCTGAGCTTGGCTATGTTCTGGGTAAAGAAGAAATAAAACAGGCATTTCAGAAGTTCAAGGAGCTGGCTGATAAGAAGAGAGAGATTACGGATCGCGATATTGAATCTCTTGTGGATGAGGAGCTGCGCACTTCTCAGGAAGTATATCATCTTGATCACATTGAAGTTTCCTGTGGCGATCATAGCTTGCCCACAGCTACAGTAAGGCTTATTGATCCTGAAGGGCAGGTGCTAGCTGATGCTGCTTTGGGAACAGGTCCGGTTGATGCTATATATAAAGTTTTTAATCGCATAGTTGGTGTTCCCAACAAGTTGACTGAGTTTACCATCAAGTCAGTCACGGAAGGAATTGATGCCATCGGAGAAGTATTGATCAGGATTGAGAGCGATGGCGTGACTTATACCGGGCGTGGTGCCTCTACAGATATCATTGTTGCCAGTGCCAAGGCATATATAAATGCCTTGAATCGATTGCTGGCAGGCAAGGCAAAAAAACGTAGTAAAGCTAGATGAGCCTGGAGTTAGACATAGTTATGCGGTTGCTGCTTGCTGCAGTCCTTGGAGCAGGTATTGGGTATCAGCGGGATGTGGCTGGTAAGCCAGCGGGGTTACGTACGCACATCAGCATTTCTATGGGGGCAGCGCTGTTTACAGTAGTCTCTATTTTTGGTTTCGGTGATGTGGCTGATCATTCTCGCGTTGCCTCGGGAGTAGTTGCTGGAGTTGGCTTCATTGGTGCTGGGGTTATCTTCCGCAGCATGCATGAGGGCGTAGTTGCCGGGGTAACTAGTGCGGCGATTATCTGGGTAACTGCTGCTATAGGTTTGGCGACCGGAGCAGGGTTATACTTGATCGCTGCTATTGTAACTTTGATTACGGTGATTACTATGTTGCTCCCTAAAATTCGGGGATAGCGATGTTACTCGTTTTTTGATTTATTCCTGTTCAACAGTATAGGATATGTTAGCTATCAGGGAAGGTTTCTTTAAATGGGCACTTTCGCGGAAAAAATTTTGGCTGCACATTGTGACAGGCAAGTGGTAAGGCCTGGTGAATACTTGAATGTCCGCGTTGATCTGGTGTTATCCAATGATGTTACAGCACCTATAGCGATAAAGGAATTTCAGCGACTGGGCGTATCCAGAGTCTTCGATGCATCCAAAGTTGTAATGGTTCCTGATCACTTTTGTCCCAATAAGGATATCGCTTCTGCAGAACAGGCAAAATTCATGAGGGAATTTGCACTGCAACAGGGATTAGTCTATTTTGAGGTGGGGAGAATGGGAATCGAGCACGTTATCCTGCCGGAACAGGGTTTCGTTATGCCAGGTGAAATTATCGTCGGTGCTGATTCTCATACCTGTACGCATGGAGCTCTAGGAGCTTTTGCTACTGGTATGGGTTCAACTGATATCGCGGTAGCTATGGCTACGGGCGAAATATGGATTAAAGTACCACCTACCATCAAGTTCGTTTATCATGGCCAACTGGGCAAATGGGTTAGTGGGAAGGATCTTATTCTCTATACTATAGGAGACATTGGCGTTGATGGAGCTCTATATTCGGTGATGGAGTTTTCTGGTGAAGCTATAGAGTCTCTATCCATGGAGGGGCGTTTCACTATGGCCAACATGGCTATTGAGGCTGGTGCTAAAACTGGGATTTGTAATGTGGATTACAAGACGAAGGAATATCTGCAATGTATCACCGTAGGAGGCGGTATGTTCGGACAGCCTCGAAATTATTCAGTATTCCAGTCAGATGAAGATGCTGAATATATTGATGTCGTCGAGTACGATGCGACGAAAATTGAGCCCCAAGTAGCTTTTCCTCATTTACCCTCTAATGTTAGGCCTGTTAGCCAGGCGGTCGATGTGGAATTAGACCAGGTTTTAATTGGTAGCTGTACTAACGGTCGCCTTGAGGATTTGAGAATAGCCGCTGAGATCCTGAAGGGAAAGCAGGTAAATTCCAGATTGCGGTGCATTGTTATACCGGGTTCACAAAAAGTCTATCTTGATGCGTTGCGGGAGGGATTGATAGAAATCTTTATAGAAGCGGGAGTTGCAGTAAGTACACCTACTTGTGGCCCGTGCCTTGGGGGACATATGGGAATTTTGGCTGCTGGTGAGCGCTGCCTCTCTACCACAAACAGGAATTTCGTGGGCAGAATGGGGAGCCCTGAATCCGAAGTATATCTGGCCAATCCGGCGGTAGCAGCCTCTAGTGCTATTTTGGGTAGAATAGGTAGTCCTGATGAAGTTATGGCCTGAGTGAGAGCAGCATTGAGAGTAGACCATAGAGAGGAATGGAATTAATTTGAAACTAAAGGGTAAAGTTCACAAATTTGGAGCCAATGTTGATACGGATGTCATCATTCCTGCGCGGTATCTTAACGTTTCTGATCCGAATGAGTTGGCAAAGCACTGCATGGAGGATATCGAGGCTGAATTTGCGACTAAAGTTAAACCAGGTGATATCATAGTGGCTGGAGCTAATTTTGGTTGTGGCTCTTCCCGTGAGCATGCACCGCTGTCTCTGATAGCCAGCGGCATTTCCTGTATTGTTGCTCGGAGCTTTGCGCGCATTTTCTTTCGTAACGCTGTCAATATCGGGCTCCCTCTTATGGAGTGCGCTGAAGCAGTAGAAGGTATCGAGGAGAGTGATATTGTGGAGATAGACTTATCTGCAGGCATGATTGATGATTTGACCAGACATAAAACATTTAAAGCTAATCCATATCCAGAGTTCATGATGGAAATTATCAATGCTGGCGGCCTGATTGAATATACCAAGAGCAGGCTATCCGGAAGATAGAGATGAAATTTGAAATAGCTGTTTTGCCAGGTGATGGCGTAGGGCCTGAGGTCATAGGCGAAGGTATAAAAGTCCTGCAGGCCGTAGGTCATAAGTTCGGGCATGATTTCCGTCTGCAGCATGGTCTAATCGGTGGTTGTGCTATAGATGCCTGTGGCTCAGCTATAACGGAAGAGACGTTGAATATGTGCAGGCAATGTGATGCTGTGTTGTTGGGAGCAGTTGGAGGGCCGAAATGGGATGATCCCAGAGCCAAAGTCCATCCTGAGGACGGTCTTCTGGCGTTGAGAAAAGGGATGGAATTGTTTGCTAATCTACGGCCTGTGAAAACGTTTCCTGTGCTGTCCGGGGCTACTCCTCTTAAGCAGGAGGTCGTTGAAGGAGTTGACTTAATAGTAGTCAGAGAACTTACCGGGGGTCTTTACTTCAGTCAACCCAAGAAACAGTGGCAAACTCCTGAGGGCAGATATGCTGTTGACACGCTGTCTTACTCTGAAGACGAGATTGAACGCATATTGAGAGTCGGTTTCGAAATGGCTCGGAGCCGTCGCGGCAAGTTAACTTCGGTGGATAAAGCTAATGTCCTGCAAACATCTCGTTTATGGAGGCAAATTGCCATCGAGGTTTCTGTTGATTATCCTGATGTTGACTTGCAGCATATGCTGGTAGATGCTTGCGCTATGCAGATCATCCAGAATCCGAGAGGATTTGATGTGCTGGTCACGGAAAATATGTTTGGCGATATTCTGACAGATGAAGCTTCTGTGTTGGCTGGATCGATGGGCATGTTGCCATCGGCCAGTTTGGCAGGCGTTGCTCGCGGAAAAGCCTTTGGTTTATATGAGCCAATTCATGGAAGCGCTCCCTCTATAATGGGTCAAGATATGGCCAATCCCATTGCTACTATCATGAGCGTGGCCATGATGCTACAACAATCTTTGGAATTAAAAATGGAAGCTGCGGCTGTGGAAGGAGCAGTGTTTGCCGTATTGGAAAAGGGATATAGGACCAGCGATATAATGTCGGAGAATAAAATTAAGGTAGGGATGAGTGAGATGGGTAGAGCAATTGTGGACAGGATTTAACAGATAACAAACGATTGTCCTTCTGAAATATTTTCCAAGGAGGCACATTAAATTAAAAGAGTACAGATTTACGATACAACTTTGAGAGATGGAACCCAGCAGGAGGGAATTTCCTTTTCTGTAGAGGACAAGTTAAAGATATCTCAGAAATTGGATGAGATGGGTGTTGACTTCATTGAGGGAGGATGGCCTGGTTCCAATCCGAAGGACACTGAATTTTTCTCTAGAGCTGCGGGATTGCATTTGAATAATGCCACTATGGTCGCTTTTGGCAGCACAAGGCGCCTGGGAATCAGGGCAGAAGAGGATGCTAATCTGCAGGCACTTCTAGATGCTGGCACGGAGGTGGTTGCTATAGTAGGCAAGAGCTGGGATAAACAGGTAATACAGGTTTTGGAGACTACTATGGAGGAAAATCTCGCCATGATTGTAGATTCAGTAGAATACCTTAAATCTCATGGCTTAAGGGTTTTCTTTGATGCGGAACACTTCTTCGATGGTTATAAGTCAAATCCGGAGTATGCAGTTGAGGTAGTATCTCGGGCGGCAGCTTCTGGAGTTGATTGTGTTGTTTTGTGTGATACTAATGGAGGTAGTTTGCCTCAACAGGTATCACAGGCAATCAGGAGAGTTCGTGAAGCGACATCTGTTTCTCTGGGCATTCATGCCCATAACGATAGTGAACTCGCAGTAGCAAATTCTCTGGCTGCCGTTGAAGAGGGAGTAGTTCAGGTTCAGGGGACCATCAATAACTATGGTGAGCGCTGTGGCAATACTAATCTTTGTTCTATTATTCCTACTTTAAAGCTCAAAATGAAAATCGATTGCGTTACTGATGAACAGTTGACCCGGCTCAGTGATGTCTCTCACTTTGTTTCTGAAGTTGCCAATCAACCTCACTATAGTAGGCTGCCATATGTCGGCGCCAGTGCCTTTGCTCATAAGGGAGGCATACATGTATCCGGTTTAATGAAGTGGCAGGATAGCTACCAGCATATTGATCCCGGGCTAGTTGGTAACCGCCCTCACGTTATTATATCTGAACTGGCAGGCAAAGGAAGTGTAATTTATAAAGCTAGCGAACTTGGCCTACCCCCTCTCGGGAGTAGAGAAGTCGATAGGATTCTAAAGCAAATTAAAATGATGGAGAGGGAGGGCTTCCAATATGATACTGCAGAAGCTTCTTTTGAACTCTTGCTCCATCGAGCTCAACCTGCCTATAAAGTTCCGTTTGAGCTAGTTGATTTCATGGTGATAGTAGAAAGCCGTCGGCGTCTTCCCGTTAGTGGCAATAACGAAGAATTGCTGTCAGAAGCTACAATCAAGGTCAGAGTGGATGGGCGGGTGGTGCATACGGCTGCTGAGGGTAATGGTCCTGTAAATGCATTGGATCAAGCTCTACGTAAGGCTTTACTGCAGTTTTATCCTGACTTGGTTGATGTAACTCTTACGGACTACAAGGTAAGAATTCTGGAAGAAACCGCAGGAACTGCTGCCAAAATTCGCGTGCTTATCGATTCCAGTGATGGCAGGGAACATTGGCGGACAGTGGGCAGTTCAACCAATATAATCGAGGCTAGCTGGCTGGCACTGGCAGATAGCATAGAATACTGGCTGGTAAAAAAGGAGAAACTCACCTAAGATCGATACATTCTGGATCTCCTCAGGAACTTGAAAGTTGCTTCTCCTTTGGAATTTCCGTTGTTGGCATTAGCCTTTGATGACTCCCAGAGGCACCGTTCGGGCTATTTTTCTGGATATCCCGCTCTGATGAACGACATCAATTATGCTATTGATGTCTTTATAGGCTAGAGAAGCTTCTTCTGCCAGTGATGAAATGTCTCCTGTCCTGACTGTAATATTCCTGTTCTGCATCTCGTGAAGTACATCTGCCCCTTTGATATTTCTCTTGGCTGCGCTGCGACTGAGTACTCTTCCTGCACCATGGCAGGTAGAGCCAAAAGTTTCTCCCATAGCTCTTTCTGTTCCTACTGCTATGAAGGAACAGCTCCCCATATCACCTGGAATGAGTACTGGTTGTCCTATGCCCTTATATCTTTGCGGGATATCTTCATGCCCTGGGGGAAAGGCCCTGGTAGCTCCTTTGCGATGTACGCATAATTGTAGTGACTGACCGTTTATTATGTGTTTTTCTATCTTGGCAATGTTGTGAGCAACGTCATATATCTGGCTTATCTCAAGCTCTTCGGCGCTTCGACCAAATACTTTGCTGAAACTTTCTCTGGTCCAGTGAGCAATGCACTGGCGGTTGACCCAAGCATAATTGGCAGCACATGCCATAGCAGCCATATAATCTTTGCCTTCTCTGGAAGTGATTGGAGCACAGGCGAGCTGCCGGTCAGGCAGTGCTAAGTTGTATTGGGCAACTGCCTTCTCCATGATGTGCAGGTGATCGGTACAAATCTGGTGGCCAAAACCTCGCGAGCCGGTATGAATTAGGATCACTACTTGTCCTATTTCATTAATGCTCATAATGCTAGCGGCATGGGCATCAAATATTTCCTTCACTGACTGGATTTCGAGGAAATGGTTGCCTGATCCTAAGGTACCCGTTTGAGGCATGCCTCTCTTTACAGCTTTATCGCTTACCTTTTCTGGATCAGCTCCCTTCAAACAACCTTTTTCCTCTGTGGCTTCTAAATCATCATTGGATCCCATGCCCATCTTTACTGCCCAGCGTGCTCCTTCAACCATCAAGTCCTTTAGCTCTTTCTGGCTCACCTTTATTTTCCCTGTGGAACCCAATCCAGAGGGAATGTTATTGTAGAGCTCGTTGATCAATTGTTGGATTCTGGGTCTTACGTCGTTTTCGTGTAAGTTGGTACATAGCATCCTGACGCCACAGTTTATGTCATAGCCTACTCCTCCAGGTGAAATTACGCCATTTGCTAAGTTAGTTGCTGCTACGCCTCCTATGGGAAATCCATAGCCCCAGTGGATATCTGGCATGGCTAGAGCATATTTAACGATGCCAGGAAGGGAAGCGACGTTGGCGACTTGTTCTGGTGTTTGTTCTTTGCAAATGGAAGAT
>CAZVCX010000209.1:0-5474 GCA_964626375.1 uncultured Dehalococcoidales bacterium
TTTCGGAGGCAAATAGTACTTGCAATGTTGACATCAATTGTGCTGGTAGGGGGGAAGGGTTCCCGTATAGGTGGCGAGAAGGTCTTTCAGCTTGTTGGAGGGGAAACTCTGCTTAATAGGGTAGTTGATAGCTTGAGCTTGTTGGGCAATTCGATTCTGGTGGTAGGATCTTTGAGCAATGTTAGCTGGAAATTGAATGCCGATGTGCGCTATATTGATGATCTTTATCCGAATCTTGGACCTCTGGGAGGAATTTATACTGGTCTGGTTGCTGCTAATTCTCCTTATAGCATCGTTGTTGCCTGTGATTTTCCCTTTCTGAATGTTGGCTTTCTTCGTCACATGGTTGAAATTTCACCTGGTTTTGATGTCGTGGTCCCCCGAGTGGATAGGGCACAACCTCTTCAGGCGGTGTATTCTAAGAGTTGCTTGAGCAGTATGAAGATGCGGTTGAAGAGAGGCTGGTTAGGAGTTACTCGTTTCCTTAGCACTGTAAATGTTAGATATGTAGATCGAGAAGAATGCTGCATTTACGATCCCGAATTTTTGAGTCTTTTCAATGTAAATTGTCCTGAAGATCTGGCCAGGGCCAATATTATACAAGCAGAGACCCAGGTTAGGTAAGGTTGGTTAAATTGGCTTATAATATCTGTGGAGTGAGTGGCATAGTTTCGCGAGAAACTGATGCTGCGAAATTGTGTGAAGTTAATGATTTCCGTTGAAGAAGCTGTAGAGAAAATTTTGGGTTTAATTGAAGTTTTGGAACCAGAAGAAAAGCCCATCTTAGATTGTCTGGAACAAGTTCTGGCTGAAGACATCTATTCTGGAGCGAGCATTCCTCCTTTAGATAATGCTGCTATGGATGGATATGCTGTTAGGGCAGAGGATACGCTTGGGGCAAGCGCAACCTCTCCTGTAGTGCTGCCCATTGTGGATGAGATTGCTGCGGGTTGCGGAGCGTACAAAGAGATTAATGCAGGAACGTGCATTCGCATTATGACAGGTGCACCTCTGCCAGAAGGAGCTAATGCAGTGGTCCCATTTGAGGATACTGATGAAAAAGAACACCGCTTGCCTCTGGGAGAGCTTTCGAGAATAAGTATATTGAGTGAAGTGCGATCTGGAACAAATGTAAGGTTTCGAGGGGAAGATATTCAGGAAGGAGTTAGGGTGTTGGCAAAAGGAACTGCGTTGAGGCCGGCTGAGATAGGAGTACTTGCATCTCTGGGGTATAGCTCAGCTGTGGTTATCCGTCGACCTGTTGTTTCTATACTGGCTACGGGTGATGAGTTGGTGGAGGTTGATCAAGCTTTAACTGCAGGGAAAATACACAATAGCAATACATATACCATTGCAGCGGCAGTTCTGCGATACGGAGGGATCCCACTGATTCTGGGCGTTGGAGGAGATTCTGTTGAGTCGCTGAATGAGAAGATCGATCAAGGTTTGTTTTCGGATATGCTCATTACTTCGGGGGGAGTATCGCTGGGGAACTATGATGTGGTAAAAGAGGTACTGACAAATCGAGGGGAGATTTCCTTGTGGACGATTTGCATGAAGCCAGGAAAACCTTCTGCCTTTGGCATGATCACCTCGGGAAAGGGGAAATTACCGCATCTGGGTTTGCCTGGCAATCCGGTGAGTACCATGGTTGCTTTTGAGCAGTTCGCCCGCCCCGCTATTTTGAAGATGATGGGCAAGAGTGTTTTTGACAAGCCCTCGATTGAGGCCATTATAGATGAGGATGTCAAAAATACCGATGGCCGTCGCATCTATACCAGAGTGATAGTAACTAAAAGGGGAGGAGAATATCATGCTCGCCTGACTGGACCACAGGGATCCGGTATATTGACTTCCATGGTGCGGGCTAATGGGTTGGCGATAATTCCTGAAAACACAGCTGGTGTGAGGGAAGGTGATAGAGTAATAGTTCAGATGCTGAATTGGAGCGAAGATTGGATAGTGAAGGAGGAAAAGTTAAGATGAGCTTGGCAGTTTGCATCGTTGGGAAGTCGGGATCGGGCAAAACAACTGTTATGGTACAGTTAATTCAAGAATTCCGAAAGCGGGGATACAAAGTTGCTGCGGTTAAGCATGCCCCTGAAAAGATAGCAGTTGATATTCAGGGAAAAGATAGCTGTAAATTTGCTCAGGCAGGGAGTGATGTTGTACTTGCCAGTTCACCTGAGAGGCTGGCTTTTATGGAAGTCACAGATCACGATTATAATATAGATGAAATCATGCGTCTGATTGGGGGGCGATTTGATATCGTCTTGTTTGAAGGATTTAAGAGGGGGAGGGCTCCCAAGATCGAGGTGCATCGTAAAGAACAGGGCGTAGACTTGGTATGTCCAGTGGAAGCACTTTCTGCCATACTCAGCGATGAACCTATGAATGTAGAGGTACCACAGTTTCCCTTGAGTGATATAGAGAGTGTAGCGGATTTTATCGAAAAGGAGATGATTCCTCGCGCAGAGTGCAATACATCGCTTTTTATCAATGGAAAGCAGGTTTTTATAAAATCTTTTGTTAAAGATATCATCGCAGAGGCCCTGGTGGCTATGGTCACCACGTTGAAGGATGTGGATGCGGTAAGAGACCTTGACATTTCGATAAGGAACAGGGGGTGATAGGAGAATGGGCCCATCTGAGATGAACAACGGTGTGTTCAACGCAGGTATACTAACCGTTAGTGATAAAGGCTGGCGTGGAGAGCGCCAGGATGGAAGTGGGAGTGTTATTCGCGAAGTTCTTACTGCCATGGGGGCAACAATCATTAGTTATGATATCGTTCCTGATGAAAGAGAGGTCATCGCTGATAATTTGATGCGGTGGGTAGATGAAGGGAACATCGACATTATCTTCACTACTGGAGGTACCGGTCTTAGCCCCAGGGATGTTACTCCTGAAGCTACACTCGATGTAATTGATAGGGTTGCCCCTGGATTTCCTGAAGCTATGAGATCTTTTAGCTTCGCCAAGACTCCTTTTGCGGCATTGAGTCGCGCCGTTGCTGGTACGCGGGGGAAATGCCTGATTATAAATCTGCCGGGTAGTCCTAGGGCAGTGCGCGAGTGTCTGGAATCAATACAGCGCGTCTTGCCTCATGCGGTAGAGATATTGAGGGGTAGTGGTGGTGATTGTGCTGCTATCGAAACATAGGTTTTAGCCCCGTCTTAAAACTTTGTGGTATGATGGGTTACAAGAAAAGGTTTTGTCGTGCTTTGTTGCCTGAAGAAATTTCTCCAGAGAACTGCATGGTAGATTAAGGGTCTTATTCGGATTCGGTATAATTGGAGAAGTTGTGCCTCTCGCGTTGAAGAATGGCATAAAATGAGAATTATCTCTAACTTACATTCCTTTTGAGTGATATATCACATGGTGCGTATCATCAAATGCATGACATAATGTATGATATAACGAATAGATTGTACTTTAGGGAGGTAAGGTGAAACTTGTGGATTCATTTGGACGCCACATCTACTATCTCAGAATTTCTGTTACTGACCGCTGTAATTTGCGTTGCATATATTGTATGCCAGAAGAAGGTGTCCCGTGGATACCGCACGATGAAGTTCTGTCGTATGAAGAGATGGGTCGGATCGTTAAAGTAGCGACGCAGATGGGATTCAGCAAGGTTAGGCTTACAGGAGGAGAGCCTCTGGTCAGAGCTGGTTTGCCGAATTTCGTTAGGATGCTTTTACAAATAAATGGGATTGAGGAAATTTCTCTGACTACCAATGGGACTCTTCTGAAAAAGTATGCTCTTGAACTCAAACAAGCTGGTTTGCAGAGGGTGAATATTAGCCTGGATACGCTTAGAGCTGATAGGTATCGTTATATAACTCGCAGGGGGGAATTACAAGATGTTCTTGATGGTATTGAAGCATCTCACGATGTGGGACTTTCTCCCAAGATAAATGTGGTGGTTATGAAAGGTATAAATGATGATGAGGTAATAGATCTTGCCTGGCAAACATATAAGGGATGGCATGTTCGCTTTATTGAGCTGATGCCTTTTACCAGTGCAGCGGAATATGTGCCGGCTGGAGAGTTGCAACAACGAATTGAATCGCAGGGAGCTCTGGAGCCATGCTCGCTGAATGGTAATGGGCCGGCAGAATATTACCGTTTGCCCGGAGCCACAGGCACCGTTGGATTTATCGCTCCGGTGAGCAAGCCAATTTGTCTTTTCTGTAACCGGATGCGGCTCACTTCGGACGGACAGATCCGGTCCTGTCTTCTCTCTGATGAAGGAGTTGACTTGAGAGGTCCATTGCGGAATGGTGCTTCTGTGCAGGAAGTGACACAATTGATATTGCGAGCAGTTGCTTTCAAGCCAGAAAGCCACCCTTTGCTTGAGAGCGGTTCTCTCAAAGCACATATGTCTTGTATAGGAGGTTAGGTATGCCAGGAAGACAAATTCGTATGATAGATGTCACTCTAAAAGATGAAACGGAGCGCATTGCTATGGCAAAAGGCAAAATAAGCATGAGAGCTGAGACAAGGGAGCTTATTCTCCATGGTGAAGTTATAAAAGGAGATGTTCTGGCTCTCTCGCAAGTTGCTGGAATTATGGCGGCGAAAGAAACGCCACATCTCATTCCTTTATGCCATCCGGTAATGCTGACCAGTGTTACCGTAGATTTCGATCTTTCTTATAGTGATAGCTCTATCGGCATTACTGCGATTGCTAAGGGGGTTGGGAAGACTGGTTTTGAGATGGAGGCCTTGGTTGCAGTAGCAGCCAGTGCTTTAAATATTTATGATATGTGCAAGGGCGTAGATAAAGGGATGGTAATAGAAGAAATTCACCTGGCGAGTAAAAGTGGTGGCAAAAGTGGTGTTTATGTTGCTAAGGAGCGAGTGTAATTAAGTGGATGGTCAAATGGCTGAGATAGTTGCAGTTTGTATAGGTGAAGGTAGGGGAAGCATAAAGAGACCTGTGATTCAGGCAATGCTTAGAGAGGACTATGGGCTGGTTGGTGATGCTCATGCGGGTAGTGTTCGCCAGGTAAGCTTGCTTGCAGTAGAGAGCATTGATAAGATGTTCAGGGCGTTGGAGAGCATCAATCCTGAGAGGATGCATAGTCAGGGGGTGGAGATAAATCCAGGAGATTCTGCTGAAAACTTGGTTACTAAAGGAGTAAATTTGCTGTCTCTGGAGATAGGTAAGCAAATTCGTGTGGGGGGAACAGCTGTACTTGAGATTACTGAAATGGGTAAGGCATTCCATCGTCCTGGTTTCTATCTTCTGCCTCTTGAAGGAATATTTGCTCGGGTTATTTGTGGAGGGATGGTGAAGCCAGGTGATGTGTTAGTCTATTAGCTGTGGTTGTTATTGCCGCGAGGGGGAAAGTGTTATCCTGTAGCCATAACCTATCGTATAGTCTTAATAGTCATTTTTTGATTTTGGGTAGCGTTATGTAGTCGTGTTCATGCTTCTAGCGTCAATAATATTCTGGCTATTCTCC
>CAZVCX010000210.1:0-7481 GCA_964626375.1 uncultured Dehalococcoidales bacterium
CGCGGGATCATCCTCGATCTTCTGACGCAGCCAGCGAACGTGAACATCGACAGTACGGGTATTGCCGACATAATCATAGCCCCACACCCTCTCTAGAAGGGCATCGCGGCTAAACACCTGCCCCCGATTTCTCACCAGAAAAGTCAACAGCTCAAATTCGCGATGGCTCAGCTCAATAACGGACTCACCACGAGAAACGCGATGCCGGGCCAGATCGACCTCCAGACCAGCCACCTTGAATGTTGGAGGTACATGCTCATCGAGGGAAAGCTCATCGCTCTTCAGCATTTCCACCCTCCGCAACAGAGCGCGAACCCTAGCCATAAGCTCCCTCAGCCCGAAGGGCTTGGTCAAATAGTCATCGGCTCCCAGCTCCAGCCCAACCACTCTATCGACTTCATCTACCTTGGCCGTTAGCATCAGTATCGGAACCGTCATTTCTTTGCGCAGAATGCGACAAACATCAAATCCATCAATACCAGGAAGCATAACATCCAGAACAATGGCATCCGGTTTCTCAGCCCGAGCTACTTCCAGCGCCTGAATACCATCTTCTGCAGTAACTACAGCATATCCGTCCTTCGAAAAATTGTACCTCAGCGCGTCAAGCAGTGTACCGTCGTCTTCAACTATCAGGATTTTACTCACAGTCTTTTCCTTCAGCGGTAGCATAAAGCCATGTTAATCTCCCAGAGTAGCACCATCAACCTTTGCCATCTGACTACAGATCACATCAATAGAATCTATGATGCCGCACAAGGTTGCTTTATTCTATTTACTATTACTATAAAACAATCCGCGCCCTGATTCCTATCCCTATACATTTCAGGCGGAATACTAGCAGGCAATACAAGTATAGCTAAGTATAGTTAAGACCAGACAATAATTCCATCTCCGATTCACGCCAGAGGAGCAAGCCATAATTCAGTAGCTCAAGAATCGACAACAAAAGTAAATGCCTTGTTTCTTGAAGGAAATAAAGAAGACAGATATACTTATTTTCTGAAGATAGGCCCATCTTGAAAGTGAGATCACTACTATTTGATGCCAACATGGATGATGTATTCCCAAGATTGCGAGTGGGTAATATAAGATAACCCTCTTCTATATAACAATATAAATGATAAGAGGAGAATAAAATTATGAATTTAGTTTATACAGGAAAAACGAAGGATGTCTATGCTATGGAGGATAGCTGCTATCTATTAAAATTCAAAGACGACGTGACCGGTGAAAATGGCGTATTCGACCCGGGATCCAATAACGTTGGCCTGACCATCGAGGGAGTAGGGAAATCAGGACTTCGGCTGACCAAATACTTCTTTGAAAAGCTGAATGAAACAGGAATTCCCACGCATTACATAGACGCTGATCTTGAAAAAGTAACCATGACCGTGAAAAAGGCCACTTTGTTCGGAGAAGGTTTAGAGGTTATCTGCCGTTACCGGGCGGTAGGAAGTTTCTTGCGGCGCTACGAAAAATACGTTGCAGATGGTCAAGAGCTGGATGCCTTCGTTGAGGTTACGCTGAAAGATGACGACCGCAACGATCCACCCATTACACAGGACGCCCTGGACATGCTGGGGCTGCTATCGAAAACAGAATATGAAGTCTTAAAAAATTTAACGCAAAAGATCGGCAACATCATCAAGCAGGAACTTGCAAAAAAGGGATTGGAACTATATGACATCAAATTTGAGTTTGGCAGGATCGATGAAGACCAGCACATAGCCCTGATCGATGAAATTTCCGGTGGAAATATGAGAGCCTATCAAAACGGGCGCAGGGTTGAGCCGATGGAACTGGGAAAATTGATGCTATAGCTAGAGAACCGGCAATTGGCCGCCAACAACCCACTTATGGTTATTGGAAAAAGGATCAGTAAAAACTCGTTTATAGGATATTGACAGAAAGCTCTTCTAAAATTTTTTCCGGCGTTATTCTCAAGTCCCTTACTCTTGCTCCCGTCGCATCACAGACAGCATTAGCTATAGCTGGAGCTACAGCGTTCAAACCACATTCACCCACACTCTTTGCTCCAAAAGGCCCTGACGGAGTTGGCTGTTCCACAATTATTATTTCAGTATCGGGCATATCAAGAGTAGAGGGTATTTTGTAGTTGGTAAAGCTATTGCTTTCCACTACGCCATTATTACCATTAACCACATACTCCTCAGTTAAAGCATACCCTATGCCATGCATAACACCTCCTTCCAGCTGCCCCTCGACATTAGTCGGATTTATAGCTCTACCAATATCATGGGCAAATACTATTTTAAGTAGCTTTGTTGCACCACTATTTATATCCACTTCAACCTCAGCGAATACTGCTGAATAAGGAGGTGGATTCCCCTCCGGCACATAGGAGCATTTTCCTGCGATATTTCGACCCTGTCCTTCAAAATTATAGGTAGCTCTCCTGGTTATATCCTCTACTGAAATCTTATTCTCCTGATTTCCTTGAACGTATATTTGGCCATCCCTCACATATATATCATCAACTCCAGTTCCTAAAATTTTAGACGCTCGCTCTAATAACTGTTGTCTCACCTGTCTAGCCGTCTCAATAATTGCATTGCCTATGACATAGGTCGTCCTACTGGCATGCTGACCATCATCAAACATCGTTACATCTGTATCTCCTGTGACGACATGGACTTTTTCAATTTGCAATCCCATCTCCTCTGCAGCAATTTGGGCAAGAGCTCCAAACATGCCCTGCCCCATTTCACAGCCGCTCACCATCAGGTCAGCAGAGCCATCAACATTCATTTTTATCATAATGTTACTATGCGTCATCTGTATAGGCTGGGTACCACTAACGTGCCTTTGAATTGCCATGCCCACACCCCTTCTCTTTGCACCTTCTTTTATCCTTCCTCTCTTTTCTTGCCAGCCTATCTTATCCATTCCCAATTTAACACATTCCTCTAACGCACAGCTCTCAATTGGCAGGGAAGCAGTCCAGCCCGGATCTCCAGTCCGCCTATAATTTTTTAATCTGAACTCTACAGGATCCATACCTATTTTTTTTGCAGCTACATCCACCACTTGTTCTAAAGCCCACATCGCTTGAGGATTACCATATCCGCGATAACCGCCCGAGATAGGAATATTGGTGTATACAATATCCGCTTCAACTGATACGTTAGGACAACGGTAAAGAGTAGCAAACATAGCCATGCATACATTCGTAGTGGTCCCGCTAAGAGAGTAATATGCACCACTATTGGCAGTTAACTTACCCTGTAATGCCGTTATAGCACCGTCATTTTTCACTCCCATTTTAACTGCGATCGTAAATGGCTGCCGGCTCTGGGTAGCGATGAATTGCTCTTCGCTACTATACTCCAACTTTACTGGCTTGCGAGTCTTCCTCGCCAATGCAATACATATTGGCTCAGCGCGGAGGGTAAGTGCATTACCAAAACTACCTCCTACAAACGGAGTTATCCACCTGATCTTTCCTTCTGGAATATCAAATATATCAGCGATCTTATGCCTGGCAAGATAAAGTAACTGGGTAGGTGACCAAATCGTAAGTCTCCCAATCGAGTCAAAACTTGCTATACATGCGCTTGGCTCCAACGGGCAATGTAGCTGCTTGGTTGTGTTGAAGGTCTCTTCTATTATAACGTCAGCTTCTTGAAAACCCTTCTCTATATCACCTATAGCACCTGGAAAAGAGATATGGCGAGCGATGTTACCATTAGCAAAATCATGTATCCTAGGAGCACCTAGCTTCATGGCCTCCACAACATCAAATACAGCTGGCAATGCTTCATACTCGACCTCTATTAGATCCAATGCCTCCTCAGCAACCTTTCTATCTCTAGCTGCTACTGCAGCTATCGCATCACCAACAAAACGGGCCTTATCGCTGAGAACATATTGATCTCGCGGATCATTTTTGGCTATCTCTTCCGGAACTAAAAGATCAGTAAGACCAGAATTGAACAACTTAACAGGTATATCTTCAGAGGTGATTACAGCCTCTACGCCAGGCAATTTCTCAGCCTTAGATTTATCTATTTTCAAGATCATGGCGTGAGCATGAGGACTTCTCAATACTTTGCCAAATAACATTCCGGGCAGTTTGATATCTACTGTATACTTCGCTTCCCCGGTTACCTTAGCAGGAGCATCTATTCTGGGAAGGCGTTTACCAACTACTGATAACCCCTGTTCCATGCTATGCGCCTCCTTTTTTCATTATCTGCGCTGCAACAAGTACAGCATCAACTATTTTTACATAGCCAGTACACCTGCAAAGATTGCCCGAAAGAGCCTCTTTGACCTCGGCCCTGCTGGGATTGGGATTATCATCCAACAGTGCCTTAGCGGTTAAAATCATCCCTGGCGTGCAAAACCCACATTGTACAGCTCCACAATCTACAAAAGCTTGCTGGATTGGGTGTAAATTATTATCATTGGCCAAACCTTCAATTGTAACTATGTTTTTCCCTTGAACGGTTATGGCTAGAGTTAAGCAGGAGAGCTGAGGCTTATTATCAATCAGTACAGTGCATGATCCACACTCACCCACTCCACAGCTAGATTTCGTCCCGGTTAGTTCCAGATGATCTCTTAAAACTTCCAACAGGGTTGTACATGGTTCTATCAGCAACTCATATTCACGCCCATTTATTGTAAACCTGGCAATCTCTTTACTCATGACATCATCCCCTCTATTAAACCATTAATGAAAGCTATCTTAACTGTGACCAGAGATGCTCTAGGGTGCTCTTGACTAAAAGACCCGCTTCTCTCCTGCGGTAGTCTGCTCGCGATCGAGGTTTCGTCTCCTCTACAGCAGCTTGAGCAACTGCCTCTATCAATTTGCTTTCCAGCTTCTCTCCTCTAATTATTTCCTCTGCTTCTCTGGCTCTAAACGGCGTGGGGCCTACCGATCCTAGAGCTATCCTTGCCTCTTTACACACTCCACGATCGAGATCCATTCCCAACAAAGCAGCTACGCCAACTAGAGTCTCATCTACCACCGTTCTCTTAGTTACCCACTGATAATCAGCCACGCTACCAGATGGAGGAAAAGGTATCTGAATCTCAGTAACTATTTCCTCCCCACTGATAGCAATCTGAAAAGGGCCTGTAAAGAACTCATCTACGGGTATTATTCTCTCTCCTTGCAAGCTAATAACCTTCATTTGGGCTTCTAATACCAATAACGCAGGTATGGTATCTTGCGATGGTCCGGCCATACAGATGTTGCCTCCTATAGTTCCCATACGACGGACATGAGGTGTGCCTACCTTATTGCAAGCCTTGGCTAATAGCTGGAATTTTTCTCTAATAATGGAAGAACTCGCTATAGAACGGTGGCTGACCAGGGCACCAATTCTTAGCCCCTCTTCTGGCCCAAAGTCTATGTGCTTTAGTTGAGAAATGTCATTGATGTAAACCATATATTGAGGGGCTATCTTTTGCCTTTTCATCGATGGAATTAGATCGGTGCCACCGGCGAGAACTTTCGCCCTATCACCATATTTATTCAATATCTGTACAGCCTCTTCTACTGTATTGGGATGAAAATACTGAAAGCTTTTCAATGTTGTAATCATACAGCTTTTCTCCTTTCCTCCAGTGAACCTCTGCGTTAAAAATAGAGTGCGCCCTCTTATATATGCATAATTCTAATTCCTTTGTATAATACCCTCGTTTATCAAGCTCACCACGTGTTTAAGCTTGTTACAATATCATGTAAGCTCAATTCTTCCAACCCCTAATAGCTTTCCCCTCCGGCAATTACTTTTGACGCACGCCATCCAATGCAATCTCAGCGTGATAAAAACAACGCGCTTACCCTTCAGGGAAATGTTCCTCGCTGTATGTGCAACACAGCATGGATGGATATCACTATTCCCGAGAATTATAAATTACCTGTGGAGAAACACTACCCCCTGCTCATCAAGTTTCAACCATGTGCTCTACGGAAAAGCAAAATATCTAAAAAAATACCTACGCCGCCACGCCTTCCATGTGAAAGACTCCCTTCAGAAAGGTAGTAACTTCTCTCCTGATAGAATTGTGGTTCATAAAGATAGTATTATGTTCTGCCTCAAGCCATATCAGGCGTGGCTGGCCAAGCGCTTCCCACATCTCGAGTGTAGATTCTCTCGGCACGAAGTCATCGCTTTTAGCGTTGATCATTAACATGGGTCGCCCCCGCAACCTGGGCGCAAAGGTAATAGGATCGAACAGGAAGCAATCCTTCATCGGCATCACATTCTCGACTCCTCTATCGTATACATCAGCGAGGTACTGTGGATAAACAGAATATACTCGCCGACACTCTTCCCGAGAACAACCATGCGTAATTCGCGAAATATCACACTTGCTATCCCACGTAAGAACTTCCATATCGCCACCGGCAACCAGGAAAACACCCGCAGCTATGCGCTGGTCCACGGCCATAGCTATGCTGCAGGTTATGCCCCCCATGCTTATACCATTCACAGCTATCTTGTGTTCATCCAGCTCATTCCTGCCTTCTGCCCAATCTATCACCTGGCGTACGTTTATAACCAGCATGCGGTAAACTTCCAGCCAGCCATCGACAATGGGCAACAAAAGTCTGTTGCCAGAGGTATCTTTCACTTCTTTAACTGGCAAATCAAAGTGCAGCACAAATGCTGCTATTCCTATCTTAGCCAAGTCCCGCGCCATTATCTGGCAGGGCACTGCGTCTCTCTCTCCACCACTGCCAAATCCATGAATCAGGATAACCAGGGGGAAATATGAGCCGCTGCGCGGAAGAAAGTACTCGCCGTTGGCTATTCCGTCTTTCTGATAACGATTGGCAAACGCACTGTGAAAGGTAACCTCATGATAAAGCCAGTGCTTCGTACTCTTGGGGTCACGGAGATCAAACTGAGAATCTTCCCTATCGTAGTTATACGTCCACATAGTGCAATATAAGGGCATTCTACCTCAATGCGGTTAAATTGTGAAGAGGTCTACGGTCAGCAGAGCATCACACTACCATCTATCGCAAGCAGCATCCTCCACCTCAGGCACTATGTCGCTGATTGCTCCGACTCGCTTACACGATCAAGCCGGGGTGCAGGAATATTCACGATCTTTTCAGCAACCTTGCGGAAATGGAAACCCTGTACGGCAAAGGTAACAGACAAAGAGAAAAAACGAGGCTTATTCATCAGGGTCCAGATAAACAAGCGCCAGTAGTACAATTGCCCCTTTTCCCGAATACCCAAGACGAAGATAGATCGCACCAGCGCCATTATATAGCGCCAGTTGAAACTGACTTTCGGCTTGCCTCGTGGTCTGTATTCATGAAGAAAGGTCTTGACGCGCTCACAGTATGGCCTGGGCGCATAAATGGTGTTCAAGATATGACGGTAGCCACTGGTCAGCGCTTCGCGCCCCATCTTGGGTATAAAGTTGGTAGAACCATCGGTATTGTCACCGCTACCTCCAGGCAACAGGCGGTTCTCCTTCTTTAG